>NZ_JBIWFT010000047.1:0-65755 GCF_044763205.1 Kitasatospora sp. NPDC096204 | reverse complement strand
CTTCACAGGCCCCTGGGCCGTCCGGTCCCTGCGGATCTCGAAGTCCAATGCATCCCCTGAACTGGGATGTTGCAACGACTCCTAGAACCCAAGGGAGACCGTGGGCCCTTCCTGTGAGCCACGGGGGCGGTCCGGAGAGCTTCGAACGTCGAACCTCAGACTTCGGACCGGTCCCTCAGCGCTCGAACGCTCAGCGCTCGACCTCGCCGCGGATGAACTTCTCGACGTTCTCCTTGGCCTCGTCGTCGAAGTACTGCACCGGCGGGGACTTCATGAAGTACGAGGAGGCCGAGAGGATCGGGCCGCCGATGCCGCGGTCCTTGGCGATCTTCGCGGCGCGGACGGCGTCGATGATGACACCGGCGGAGTTCGGGGAGTCCCAGACCTCCAGCTTGTACTCCAGGTTCAGCGGGACGTCGCCGAAGGCCTTGCCCTCGAGGCGGACGTAGGCCCACTTGCGGTCGTCCAGCCAGGCCACGTAGTCCGAGGGGCCGATGTGGACGTTCCTGGCGCCCAGCTCGCGGTCGCGGATCTGCGAGGTGACGGCCTGGGTCTTGGAGATCTTCTTGGACTCCAGGCGCTCGCGCTCGAGCATGTTCTTGAAGTCCATGTTGCCGCCGACGTTCAGCTGCATGGTGCGCTCGAGGATGACACCGCGGTCCTCGAACAGCTTGGCCATCACGCGGTGCGTGATGGTCGCGCCGACCTGGGACTTGATGTCGTCACCGACGATCGGCACGCCGGCCTCGGTGAACTTGTCCGCCCACTCCTTGGTGCCCGCGATGAACACCGGCAGGGCGTTCACGAAGGCGACCTTGGCGTCGATGGCGCACTGGGCGTAGAACTTGGCCGCGTCCTCGGAACCGACGGGCAGGTAGCAGACCAGGACGTCGACCTGGCGGTCCTTGAGGACCTGGACGACGTCGACCGGCGCCTCGTCCGACTCCTCGATGGTCTCCAGGTAGTACTTGCCCAGGCCGTCGAGGGTGTGGCCGCGCTGGACGGTCACGCCGGTCGGCGGCACGTCGCAGATCTTGATGGTGTTGTTCTCGCTGTTGCCGATGGCGTCGGCCAGGTCGAAGCCGACCTTCTTGGCGTCGACGTCGAAGGCGGCGACGAACTCCACGTCACCGACGTGGTAGTCACCGAACTGGACGTGCATCAGCCCGGGGACCTTGCCGGCCGGGTCGGCGTCCTTGTAGTACTCGACACCCTGCACCAGCGACGCGGCGCAGTTGCCCACGCCCACGATGGCTACGCGAACCGAACCCATTCCGGTTGCTCCCTGTGATCTCATGAGGACCGCCGGGGTCGGCGGAACTCGTCCTGCTTCTTCGATGACTGCATGTACGGGCGCGAGGCGCCCGATCCTGCCGCGCGGCACAGGGCTGGCGCGGTGTCAGCGCTCCTGGGCGGAGCGCCCCGGGCGGTCGTACGGTGGACCGGACGGGTCCTGGGACCCGCCCTCCTGGCCACGGCCGTCCGAAGTCTTGTGAGGGCCGGCGGCATCGGTGCCGGCCCGGCCGGTGCGGTTGGACCGCTCGGTCTCGATCAGCTCGTTGAGCCAGCGGACCTCGCGCTCCACCGACTCCAGTCCGTGCCGCTGGAGTTCGACGGTGTAGTCGTCGAACCGTTCGCGGGCACGGGCCAGCGAGCTGCGCATCCGCTCCAGCCGCTCCTCCAGCCGGCTGCGGCGGCCCTCCAGGACGCGCATCCGCACGGCCCGGTCGGTCTGGCCGAAGAAGGCGAAGTGCACGCCGAAGTGCTCGTCCTCCCAGGCGTCCGGGCCGGAGTCGGCGAGCAGCTCCTCGAAGCGCTGCTTGCCCTCGGCGGAGAGCCGGTAGACGATCTTGGACCGCTTGCCGTTGAGCGCGGTGGCCGGGACGTACTCGACGTCCGGGTTGTCCTCGACCAGGAAGCCCTGGGCGACCAGGTTCTTCAGGCAGGGGTAGAGCGTCCCGTAGGAGAGCGCGCGGAACGTCCCGAGCAGGATGTTCAGCCGCTTGCGCAGCTCGTAGCCGTGCATCGGGGCGTCATGGAGCAGTCCGAGGACGGCGAACTCCAGCACTCCTGAGCGCCTGCCCATTGCCGTCCTCCTCCTCCCGCTCGACGTCCGTCCGGCCGTCGCATTCGGCGGTATTCCGCTTCGATGTATCGGCTCGATATATCGAGAACAGTAAACCCGGCCCCGGGCAGGGGCAAGAGGGGCACGCGTGAATGTGATCACAAGCCGACGCGCGGGTGGGGTTGGCAACGGGCGTGTAATGATCTGTCGTTGTTTTGTGCCCATTGGCAACTGATGTCCGATTAGTTGTATTTCAGTGCTGCGTACGCTGTCGCGTGTGCACGAGGACCACCTCCGGGATCAGGGCGGTTTTGCGGGCATCGGACGTGAACCCTGCCTTCAGGCTGGAAACGCCTGGCGAGGAGTAGCTGGAAGATGAGCGAGCGACGGCGAAGGACGCCCAACCCGGGCGGTGACGGGCAGCAGCCCCCGGGAGGCGGCGGCCGTCGGGGCGGTGGCCAGGGGCCCGACGAGCTGAGCTCGGACGGTGTCAACCGGCGACGCCCCTCGGGGGGCAGGGAGACCGCACAGCAGCCCCGGATGACCCGTGCGGAGATGCGCAAGGCTGCCCAGAAGAAGGGCAAGGGGGGTGACAAGCGCGGTCCCGCCGCGGCCTCCGCCGCCGCGGCCGCCGGCCCCGGCAAGAAGCGCTTCATCGACTACCCGCGGTTCGGCAAGACCGGCGTCCGGCGCTGGCTGCCGTCCTGGAAGCAGTGGCTGAGCGGCTTCCTGCTGGTCTTCGGCTGCTTCGTGGGCCTGGTGTTCTACCTGTACCAGACGACCCAGGTCCCCGAGCTGAACGCCCTGGTGAACAACCAGAACACCATTTACTACTGGGCCGACAGCACGGAGATGACCCGCAAGGGCCAGACCAACCGTCAGATCGTCGAGCTCAACGACATCAGCCCGAACCTCCAGAACGCCGTCATCGCCGCGGAGAACAAGAGCTTCCGGACCGACAAGGGCATCGACCCCAAGGGCATGCTCCGCGCCGTGTACAACATGGCGAAGGGCGGCGAGACCCAGGGCGCCTCGACGATCACCCAGCAGTACGTGAAGAACGCCTACCTGAGCCAGGAGCAGACGCTCACCCGCAAGGTGCGGGAGTTCTTCATCACGCTGAAGATCAACCAGGACAAGGACAAGAACGAGATCCTCAAGGGCTACCTGAACACCAGCTGGTTCGGCCGCGGCGCGAACGGCGCCCAGGCGGCCGCCCAGGCGTACTACGGGGTGGACGCCAAGGACCTCAACGTCTGCCAGAGCGCCATGCTGGCCGGACTGCTCAAGGGCGCGACGTACTACGACCCCACCAACCCGAACAACAAGGAACGCGCCCAGGGCCGGTGGAACTGGATCCTGGACCAGATGGTGGACACCAAGGCCATCACCCCGGACGAGCGCGCCAAGTGCAACGTGTTCCCGGACCCGATCCCGCAGAAGCCCAGCTCCAACATGAACGGCGAGATCAGCTACCTGGTCGACACCGCCAACAAGTACGTGATGGCCACCGACAAGACGATCACCCAGCAGATGATCGACCGGGGCGGCCTGAAGATCTACACCACCTTCGAGAAGGACAAGGTCGACGCCCTGAAGACGGCCGTCGACCAGGTCAAGGCGGAGAACCTCAACCCGCAGAAGCGGCCGGACAACGACACCAACATCCAGTTCGGCTCCGCCAGCATCCGTCCCGGCGACGGTGCGATCGTCGCCCTCTACGGCGGCGACGGCGTGGAGAACGGCCACTTCGACAACAACGCCGACGCCACCGGCGTCCAGGTCGGCTCGACCTTCAAGCCCTTCGTGCTGGCCACCGCGATGCAGACCGGTGTGCTCACCGCGAAGGACGACAAGGGCAAGCCGAAGCGGATCAACGCCGACAGCCGCTACCTGGCCGACGACATGTCCGAGATCCACAAGCCGGACGGCTCGCTGGTGATCGGCGACGACGGCAAGCCGTACCGGCAGAAGAACGAGGACGCCGGCAAGCGCGGCTACGTCTCGCTGCGGCAGGCCATGCAGTACTCGTACAACGTGCCCTTCGTCCAGCTCAACCAGGACGTCGGCGGCCAGAACGTGGCCGACATCGCGGTGCAGATGGGCATCAAGAAGGAGAGCCTCGCCGACCCGAAGACGGCGACCTTCCCGCTCGGCACCTCCACCATCAGCCCGATCCGGATGGCCACCGCCTACGGCACCCTGGCGGCCAGCGGCAAGGAGTCCGAGCCGTACTCGGTCACCAAGGTCGAGGTGAGCGGCGTGGAGCGCCCGGGCTTCGGCAAGAAGGACCCCAAGGTCGCGCTGGAGCCGGCCGTCGCCGACAACGTCACCGACGTGCTGGTGAACGTGGCCGTGAACGGCACCGGCAAGAAGACGAAGGACCTGGGCCGCCCGGTGGCCGGCAAGACCGGTACCACCGACCAGAACAAGTCGGCCTGGTGGGTCGGCTACACCCCGCAGCTGGTGACCAGCGTCGCGATGTGGCGCGAGGACCCGGCCAAGCACGAGCGGCAGTCGCTGAACGGCACCGGCGGCAAGGAGTCCATCCACGGTGGTGACATCCCGACGGACGTCTTCACCCGGTACATGAGGGCCGCGCTGGCCAACGAGAAGAAGATGGACTTCCCGACCCCGCAGCCGGTCGGCACCGAGGTGGACTCCTCCGGCGCGCCGTCCACCAACAGCCCGTCGGCGACCCCGAGCGCGACCGACACCCCGTCGGCCCCGGCGCAGACCCAGGCGCCGGCGCCGCCGGTACAGCCGCAGCCCACCCAGACCTGCGTGCCCGGCGTGGACTGCCCGGGTGACCCGCCGAGCACCAAGCCGACCAAGGACCCGCACCCGAGCAACACCTGCCTGCCGGTGGTCGGGTGCCCGACGCCGCCGGCGCCGACGGACAGCACCACGCCGGGCGGCGGCAACGGCGGCCACAACGGCGGAGGCGGCGGCAAGCCGACGCCGAGCAACACCGGTGGCCTCCAGGGCGTCCCGGCCGGGCAGTAGCCCGGGCCGGGCGGAACCCGGAACGGCGGTGGCGGTCCTCCCCGGAGGGCCGCCACCGCCGTTTTCCGTCGGGGCCGTCGCCCCTCCGTCGCCCCTCGGCCGCCCCTGTGCCGTCTTCCGTCGCCGTTCCGCCGGGGGCGTCGCCGCCGACGGGACCGCTGCCGGATTCGTCACGATTGGCACACCCGCCCGCCGTACCGGGGCGCGGACCGTTGCGGGGGCCTCCTCGTCCCGGCGGGATCGGTGCGGCAGGATGTCCGGCATGACGTCGAGCGATCGTGACGAAACCGCCGGCCCGGTCGGGTCCGGCGCCGCCGCAGGGCCCCTCCCGGCTGCCGTCGCCACGGCCGCGCCGGCGGCCAACACCGTCGTCGTCCCGGCCGACGAGGACCCGGTGGCGGCGGCCGGCAGCGAGGTGTTCGGCGGGCCCCCCGGCCGCCGGGCGCTGCTCGGCGTCTCCTGGTGGATCCCGGCGCGCTTCCTGGCGCTCGCGGTGATCGTGGTCTCGGTGCTCGGCATGGTGCAGAAGCTGCCCTGCTACGAGCAGGCCTGGTTCCAGCCGGGCTCGCCGCAGTACATCCACGCCTGCTACAGCGACATCCCGCACCTGTTCTCCGGACGCGGCTTCGCGGCCGGCCTGCACCCGTACGTGGACCGCATCCCGGGCTCCTCGGGGGACCTCCAGTACCTGGAGTACCCGGTGCTGACCGGCCTGTTCATGCAGGTCGCGGCCTGGCTGACGCCCGGTGGCGGGGACCGGCAGAGCCAGGAGCAGTGGTTCTGGGCGATCAACGCCGGGATGCTGATGGCCTGCGCGGTGGTCGCCGTGGTGGCGCTCTCGCGCACCCACCGGCGCCGCCCGTGGGACGCGCTGCTGTTCGCGCTCGCCCCCGTCCTGCTGCTCAACGGCACCGTCAACTGGGACCTGCTCGCGGTCGCCCTGGCCGCCGTGGCGATGGCCTGGTGGGCCGGCGCCCGGCCGGGTTGGGCCGGCGTCTTCATCGGCCTGGCCACCGCGGCCAAGCTCTACCCGCTGCTGCTGATCGGCCCGCTGCTGGTGCTCTGCTGGCGGGCCGGCAAGTGGCGCGAGTTCAGGGTGATGCTGGGCGGCGCGGTCGGCTCCTGGCTGGTGGTCAACCTGCCGATCATGCTGGCCAACTGGCGGGGCTGGTCGACCTTCTACGTGTTCAGCAAGCACCGCGGCGAGGACTACGGCTCGTTCTGGCTGATCCTGATGCAGCGCCGCGGCTCCGGGCTGGCCGACCTCGACGTCTACATCGGCGTGCTGATGGTGCTGGGCTGCCTGGCCATAGCGTGGCTCGGCTTCTCGGCCCCGCGCCGGCCGCGCCTCGCCCAGCTGGCCTTCCTGGTGGTCGCGCTGTTCGTGCTGGTCAACAAGGTGTACTCGCCGCAGTACGCGCTCTGGCTGCTGCCGCTCGCGGTGCTGGCCCGGCCGCGCTGGCGGGACTTCCTGATCTGGCAGGCCTGCGAGGTGCTCTACACCCTGGGCATCTGGTCCCACCTGGGCCTGGTCACCGGCTCCAAGCAGCACGGGATCAGCGAGGGCTGGTACCACTTCGCGATCGGGCTGCACCTGCTGGGCACGCTCTACCTGGTCGCTCTGGTGGTCCGCGACATCCTCCACCCGGACCGCGACCCGGTCCGCTGGGACGGCAGCGACGACCCCTCCGGCGGGGTGCTGGACCAGGCCCCGGACGTGGCCGTGCTGGGCACCGCCCGCCGGCTGCGCGAGGAGGAGAGCTACGCCGCGTACGCGCCGGCCGGCCCCGAGCAGTGGCTCGACGAGCCCGGACTGCCGGAGCCGGCCGAGAAGGCCTAGGCCTTCTCGCGAGCGAGCCGAAGGGCGGCGCCGGTGCCGAAGGGGAGAAGCGACAAGCGAGGTACGAGCGCCGGAGCGCCGACCGTCGGCACCGGGTCGGCGCGGCCTGGAGGCGAGCCGAGCGCCAACAGGGGAGTGCTCAGCGGTCCACCACGCGGTCGAAGTGCGTGGTGGTGTGCCGGACCTGGAGGCCGAGCTCCTCGCCGATCGCCGGGGGCTTGGTGTCCCCGTCCAGGAACAGCAGCGAGACCTGCATGTGCGGCGGCTCGGCGAACCACAGCTGCTTGCCGGCCCAGTGGAACGGCGACTTGGTCTTGTTGACCGTCGCCAGGCCGGCCCGGGCGATGCCCTTGGCCCGGGCCCCCATGCTCGCCACGTACTTGGGCGCCTCCAGGCCGATGCCGTGGGCGGTGCCACCGGCGACCACCAGGATGTGGCCGTCGGCGGGCGCCGGGTGCTGGCGGTAGCCGTAGCGCTCGCCCTTCTGCAGCGGGGTGACGTCCAGGACGGTGGCCCGGACCTCCAGCGCGGCGTGGTCGCCCAGCCAGAGCCGGGTGCCGATCCGGGCCCGGAAGACCGTCTGCGGGTAGCGCTGGGCCAGCTGGTCCATGCCCGCGGCGCCGAGGTGGCTGACGAACACGGTGTGCACCGGGATGCCGGCCGCCTGGGCGGTGTCCACCCAGTAGGCGACCTCCTCGACCGGGCTGGAGCCGTCCGGCCGGTCCATCGGCAGGTGCAGCGCCAGGCCCTCGAAGCTGACGCCCTCCAGCTCGGTGGCGACGGTGCGCAGGTCGGCCGCGCTCACGCCGTGCCGGCGCATGGTGGTCATGCACTCCACCACCACCCGGGCGCCGTGCAGGGTGCGGAGGGCGTCCACCGAGGCCACCGTCCGGATCACCCGGGCGTGCGGCAGCGGGAGCACCTCCTCGCCGACCCGGTACGGGGTGAGCACCAGCAGCTCGCCGCCGTACCACTCGGCGGCGTCGGCCGCCTCGTACGCGGTACCGACGGCGAGCACCCCGGTGCCCAGCAGCGTCGCCTCCTCGGCCAGCCGGTGGTTGCCCAGGCCGTAGCCGTTCCCCTTGGCGACCGGCACCAGGCCGGGGAACTCGGCGAGGACGGAACGCTGGTGGGTGCGCCAGCGTTCGGTCTCGAGGTAGAGCGACAGCGTCATCGGGTCAGCCTCCTCAGCGGCGGGACATGTAGAGGTCGAGGGCCTTGTGCAGCAGCTTGTTGAGCGGGAAGTCCCACTCGCCGAGGTACTCGGCCGCCTGGCCGCCGGTGCCGACCTTGAACTGGATCAGGCCGAACAGGTGGTCGTTCTCGTCCAGGGTGTCACTGATGCCGCGCAGGTCGTACACCCCGCCGCCCAGGGCGTAGGAGTCGCGCATCATCCGCCACTGGATGGCGTTGGACGGCTTGACCTCGCGCTTGTGGTTGGCCGAGGCGCCGTAGGAGTACCAGACGTGCTCACCGACCACCAGCATCGTGGTGGCGGCCAGCGGCTCGCCCTCGTGGTAGGCGATGTAGAGCCGCATGCGGTTCGGGTCCTCGGCCACGAGGGCCTTCCACATCCGCTGGAAGTAGGCCAGCGGGCGGGGGGTGAACTTGTCGCGCTCGGCGGTGACCAGGTAGAGCTGGTGGAAGATCGGCAGGTCGTCGTAGCCGCCCTGGATCACCTCGACGCCGCTCTTCTCGGCCTTCTTGATGTTGCGGCGCCAGAGCTGGTTGAAGTTCTTGTGGATGTCGTCCAGCGAGCGGTTGGCCAGCGGCACCTGGAAGACGTAGCGGGGCTGGACGTCACCGAAGCCGGCGCCGCCGTCCTCGCCCTGGAGCCAGCCGGCCTTGCGCAGCCGGTCGGCCACCTCGAAGGCGCGGGCCTCGTACCAGTCGGCCTCGATGTCGCGCAGCCGCTTGGCCTGCTTGGCGGCGATGGCCTCCTTGATGGTGGGGGCGTTCCAGCGGCGGATGACCACCGGCGGGCCCATCTTCACCGAGAACGCGCCCTGCGACTTGAGGTGGGCCAGCATCGGGGAGAGCCAGCGGTCGAGGTCGCGGTCGAACCAGTCGATGACCGGGCCCTCGGGCAGGTAGGCGAGGTAGCGCTTGAGCTTGGGCAGCTGGCGGTAGAGGACC
Source organism: Kitasatospora sp. NPDC096204 (assembly GCF_044763205.1). Classification (NCBI taxonomy): domain Bacteria; kingdom Bacillati; phylum Actinomycetota; class Actinomycetes; order Kitasatosporales; family Streptomycetaceae; genus Kitasatospora; species Kitasatospora sp. NPDC096204. Next base: position 56,708 of record NZ_JBIWFT010000047.1, on the reverse strand, counting down.
AGGCCCGCGCCGACGAGCTGGTCGGCGTCGTCGAACCAGCCGATCGACTCGGACCGCCACTCGGCCTTCACGTCACCCCACGACGGCACCTGCATGTGGCTGGCCGAGGCGCGGCTCCTGATGAAGGCGAGGTGCTCCTCGCGGGTGATCGTCCTCAGGCGCAGGCTCATGTGCTCGGTGCTCCTCGTCGGTCGGGCTGCGGTGGCCCCAGGTTCTCGGGCTGACCTTATCGTCCGGGGCTCGGGCGCCCGCCGCTGCGGGCACGGCGCCGCCCCCGTCGGGTACCTGTCTTCTCTTGCAGATACGCGACGGGGGCGGCGAGGGTTCCGGACGGGCCCTGTGGGTTCGGTCCCAGTGGGGCGAAGGGGTGGGCGGGGTTCGGGCGGGGACGCCGGCGCGGGGGCGGTCCGGGGGAGGGTCAGCCCCAGAGGCCGCCGCGGGCGATGCCGAGGTAGAAGCCGATGGCGGCGGCGCCGAGTGTGATCATCAGGACGAAGCGCTCGGCGGTGGTGACCGAGACGAACATGCCCCACAGACCCGTGATGATGCCGAACAGGCCGGTCCACGAGGTCAGCAGGTGCAGGTTGTGGAAGAACGAGGTGGTGAAGGCGATCACGCCCAGCAGGGCGGTGATGCCCACCAGGGCGTTCTCGCGGGGGTGCGGGTGGCCGTCGGTGTTCAGCGTGAGGGCGGGCATGCGGTGGACGGACTGGGCCATGGGTCCCACCTCCTGGCGTGGAGACGAACGGGCAGGGATCCCGTTCCGTCCAGATTGCGGTGCTTGGGCCGCTCTCACAACCCCTATGCGTTTTGTTCGGCCGTCCGAGTGCGGGTAGGCTGTGCCGTCTGCACTGGTGTAGTTGTGCCCCCTTTGCACCCTCTTCCGGGTGACACCCGTTCCGGGTGGAGCGGGGCCGACTGTCCGACCCGGCCGTTACGGTGGGCCGGAGTCGTCACTGCTCCGGTGCCGACGCTACGCACAACCCTCCTGCCACGGAGAGACCGTGGCCGCTGAGTCCAAAGGAGGTGGGTTACTCATGCGTCACTACGAGCTGATGGTCATCCTCGACCCCTCGGTCGAGGAGCGCGCTGTCTCCCCCCTGATCGAGAGCTTCCTCGCTGTCGTCCGCAACGCGGGTGGCAAGGTGGAGAAGGTCGACACCTGGGGTCGCCGCCGTCTGGCTTACGAGATCAACAAGCAGTCCGAGGGCATCTACTCGGTCATCGACCTCAAGGCCACGCCTGAGGTCGTCAAGGAGCTCGACCGCCAGCTGGGCCTGAGCGAGTCGGTTCTGCGGACCAAGGTCCTGCGCCCGGACACCCACTGAGCCACCTCTGAGGCCTTCGGGTCTCGGGTAGCTCGCGTCCGCTGTTTCACGTGAAACAGCGGTGAACGGACATCTTCCCGAGAGGTCATCACCACCATGGCAGGCGAGACCGTCATCACCCTCGTCGGCAATCTCGTCGACGACCCCGAGCTGCGCTTCACCCCGTCGGGTGCGGCGGTCGCGAAGTTCCGCATCGCGTCCACCCCCCGCACCTTCGACCGTCAGACGAACGAGTGGAAGGACGGCGAGAGCCTCTTCCTCACGTGCAACGTCTGGCGGCAGCCGGCGGAGAACGTGGCCGAGTCGCTGCAGCGCGGCATGCGCGTCATCGTGCAGGGCCGACTGCGCCAGCGGTCTTACGAGACCAAGGAAGGCGAGAAGCGGACGGTCTTCGAGGTCGAGGTCGACGAGGTCGGCCCGAGCCTGCGCTCGGCGACCGCCAAGGTCACCCGGGCCAACCGGTCCGGCGGCCCCGGTGGCGGCTTCGGCGGCCAGCAGGGTGGCGGCCAGGGCGGTGGCAGCTGGGGCGGCGGCGGTGGCGGCCAGCAGGGCGGCGGTGGCTGGGGTGGAAACTCCGGCGGCGGCCAGTCCGGCCCCTCCGACGACCCCTGGGCCTCCGGCGCCCCGTCCGGTGGAAACCAGGGCGGCGGCTGGGGTGCCCCGTCCGGTGGCAGTGGCTACTCGGAAGAGCCCCCGTTCTAAGAGCTGACAGATTTCGTGCGGCCCGGCAGCCGGCGTCCCCGGACGCCCGCCGGACCGTGAACCCCAAATGGAGCACACAATGGCGAAGCCGCCTGCTCGCAAGCCGAAGAAGAAGGTTTGCGTCTTCTGCAAGGACAAGGTCAACTACGTTGACTACAAGGACACGAACCTGCTGCGGAAGTACATCTCCGACCGCGGCAAGATCCGTGCCCGTCGGGTGACCGGCAACTGCACCCAGCACCAGCGTGACGTCGCCACGGCCGTGAAGAACAGCCGTGAGATGGCGCTGCTGCCCTACACCAGCACCGCGCGCTAAGAGAGGGTGACCAAGTAATGAAGATCATCCTCACGCACGAGGTGCCGGGTCTCGGTTCCGCCGGCGAGGTCGTCGAGGTCAAGGACGGCTACGCCCGCAACTACCTGGTCCCGCGTGGCTACGCCATCCGCTGGACCAAGGGTGGTCAGAAGGACGTCGACGCCATCCGTCGCGCCCGGAAGATCCACGAGATCCAGACCCTTGAGGCCGCCAACGAGGTCAAGGGCCAGCTCGAGGGCGTCCAGGTCAAGCTGGCCGTCCGCTCGGGCGACGCCGGCCGTCTGTTCGGCTCGGTGACCCAGGCCGACGTCGTCGAGGCCATCAAGGCCGCCGGCGGCCCGGCGGTGGACAAGCGCGCCGTCGCGATCGCCTCGCCGATCAAGACCGTGGGCTCCCACAAGGTCTCGGTCAAGCTGCACTCGGACGTCGTGGCCAAGCTCGACGTCGCCGTCGTGGCTGCCTGAGCTCCGTAGCCAAGGCCCGAGGGCCGGACTCCTCCGGGAGTCCGGCCCTCGGTCTTTTCCGGCCGGGCCCCGCCCTCAGCCGCGCACCGCTCCGGTGACCAGCCACTTGCCGCCGCGGGCGCGCCAGACCAGGAAGCCGGCCCGCAGCAGCATGAACAGGTTCATCGCCCACCAGAGCCCGGCCAGTCCGGTGCCGGTGGCCGGCACCGCCAGGGCCACCGGGACGAACACCGCCAGGGTGGCGAGCCCGGCCCAGGCCAGGTAGGGGCCGTCGCCGGCTCCCATCAGCACGCCGTCCAGCACGAAGACCAGGCCGGCCACCGGCTGGGTGAGCGCGAGCAGCAGCAGGGCGGTGTCCAGCTGGGCCCGGACGACCGGGTCGGGCGTGAACAGCGGGACGTACAGCGGGCGGGCGAGCACCACCAGCAGGCCGAGCACCAGCCCGGAGACGATGCCCCACTCGACCATCCGCCGGGTGGCGGCCCGGGCGCCGGGGGCGTCCGAGGCGCCCAGGTAGCGGCCGATGATGGCCTGGCCGGCGATCGCGATGGCGTCCAGCGCGAAGGCCAGGAAGTTGAACAGCGCCATGGTGATCTGGTGGGCGGCCACCTGGTCGTCGCCGAGCCGGGCGGCCACCGCGGTGGCGGTCATCAGCACCGCGCGCAGGCTGATCGTCCGGACCAGCAGCGGGCCGCCGGCCCTGGCACCGGCCCGGATGCCCACCGGATCCGGCCGCAGCGAGGCCCCCTCCCGGCGGGCGCCGCGGACCACCACGACCAGGTAGGCGGCGGCCATCCCGGTCTGGGCGAGCACGGTGCCCCAGGCCGAGCCGGCCACCCCGAGCCCGGCGCCGTACACCAGGCCGGCGTTCAGGCCGATGTTGGCGGCGAAGCCCGCGACCGCCACCACCAGTGGTGTGCGGGTGTCCTGGAGGCCGCGCAGCACCCCGGTGGCGGCGAGCACCATGAGCATCGCGGGGATGCCCAGGGAGCTGATCCGCAGGTACGTCACCGCGTGCGGCGCGGCGGTGGCCGAGGCGCCCAGCGCGTCGGCCGCCCAGGGGGCCAGCAGCAGGGTGAGGAGGACCACCGGGACGGCCAGGCCCAGCGCCAGCCAGATGCCGTCGACGCCCTGCTGCACGGCGCCCCGGCGGTCCCCGGCGCCGATCCGGCGGGCGACCGCCGCGGTGGTGGCGTAGGCGAGGAAGACGAACACGCCGGTCGCGGTGGAGAGCGCGGCGGAGGCGACGCCCACCCCGGCCAGCTGGGGGGTGCCGAGGTGGCCGACGATCGCCGAGTCGGCCATCAGGAAGAGCGGTTCGGCGACGAGCGCGCCGAAGGCCGGGACGGCCAGGGCGAGGATCTCCCGGTCGTGCCGGCGGCGCGAGGGAGCCGGGGTCGGGGGCGAGGCGGTCATGGGCACCAGGCTACTCATCCACAGGTAATGGATGTAAGTGCCTGATGCCTATTACTCGAAATCTTGAGCGGCGTGGTTCGCCCGCTCTGTGCCCACAGCCGTTCGGAGGTGTGTGAAGAATTTCTCATGCACAGGCCCGGGACGGGGTAATCCCAGGTCAACAGGTTGACGGTGGATCGATCGTCCGGTTATCCACAGGGACGTCCACAGGGGTGTCCACAGCTTTGCGGCAGTTCTCCACAGGACGGGGCCGCTCATCCACACCCCCTGTGGATAACCGCCTTGGCGCAAGGGCGTCCGGCGCCTTAGCGTGGGCCCTCCGCCCGACACTCCCGCCGCCCCCGGCGTCCGATTTGTCGGAGCCGTGGCGTACAAAGAGGATCGGATCCGCTCCACCCAGCCACCGGCAAGCCCGCTCCAACTTCGCACCACTCGCTGATCGGGGAACACGCGTGACCGGCCCCCAGTACGACGACCACGACGCCCCGCCGCCGGAGGATGACTGGCAGACCACCGAGGACCCCTTCCCGGTCGGCGCCTACGACGACGCCCCCTTCCCGGACGGCCCCGGTGACCGGCTGCCGGTCTCCCGCAACCGCGGCGAGGACCGTCAGGGCGGTGGCCGCGACGGCTTCCAGAAGGGCGGCAAGGGCGGCTTCCAGAAGGGTGGCAAGGGCGGTCGGCCCGAGGGCGGCTGGCAGCGCCGGGACGAGGGCGACGGCGCCGGCGCGGTGGACGGCTTCGAGCGCGTCCCGCCGCAGGACCTGGACGCCGAGAAGTCCGTCCTCGGCGGCATGCTGCTCTCCAAGGACGCCATCGCCGACGTGGTCGAGGTGCTCAAGCCGGCCGACTACTACCGGCCCGCGCACGAGATGGTCCACGGCGCGATCCTCGACCTCTACGCCCGCGGCGAGCCGGCCGACCCGATCACCGTGGCCGGCGAGCTGACCAAGCGCGGCGAGCTCCAGCGGGTCGGCGGCGCCGCGTACCTGCACACCCTGGTCAACTCCGTCCCGACGGCGGCCAACGCCGAGTACTACGCCCAGATCGTGCACGAGCGCGCGGTGCTGCGCCGACTGGTCGAGGCGGGCACCCGGATCGCCGGCATGGGCTACGCGGCCGAGGGCGACGTGGACGAGATCGTCAACGCCGCCCAGGCGGAGATCTACGCCGTCACCGAGCAGCGCACCAACGAGGACTACGCGCCGCTCGCCGACATCATGGAGGGCGCCCTCGACGAGATCGAGGCGATCGGCTCCCGGCAGGGCCAGATGTCCGGAGTGCCGACCGGCTTCGCCGACTTCGACCAGCTCACCAACGGGCTGCACCCGGGCCAGATGATCGTCATCGCGGCCCGCCCCGCGATGGGCAAGTCCACGCTCGCGCTGGACTTCGCGCGGGCCTGCTCGATCCACCACAAGCTGCCGAGCGTGATCTTCTCGCTCGAAATGGGCCGCAACGAGATCGCCATGCGCCTGCTCTCCGCCGAGGCCCGGGTGGCGCTGCACCACATGCGCTCCGGGAACATGACGGACGACGACTGGACCCGGGTCGCCCGGCGGATGCCGGACGTCAGCGAGGCGCCGCTGTTCATCGACGACTCGCCGAACCTGTCGATGATGGAGATCCGCGCCAAGTGCCGCCGGCTGAAGCAGCGCAACGACATCAAGCTGATCGTCATCGACTACCTCCAGCTGATGCAGTCCGGCGGCTCCCGGCGGGCCGAGAACCGTCAGCAGGAGGTCTCGGACATGTCCCGAAACCTCAAGCTGCTGGCCAAGGAGCTGGAAGTCCCGGTCATCGCGCTCTCCCAGCTGAACCGTGGCCCCGAGCAGCGCACCGACAAGCGGCCGATGGTCTCGGACCTCCGCGAGTCCGGCTCGATCGAGCAGGACGCCGACATGGTCATCCTGCTGCACCGCGAGGACGCCTACGAGAAGGAGTCGCCGCGCGCGGGCGAGGCCGACCTGATCGTCGCCAAGCACCGTAACGGTCCGACCGCGACCATCACGGTGGCCTTCCAGGGCCACTACTCGCGCTTCGTCGACATGACCCGGGACTGAGCCGGCCCCGGCCCCGGCCCCGGCGTCGGCGTCGGGGACTGGGCCGGGGGAGTCAGACGGTGACGGTGGCGCGGAAGAGCGTGCTGCCGGAGCCGGAGAGGCGGGTCGGGCCGCCGGTGGCGGGGAGGAAGGCGGACTGGCCGCGGGCCAGGTCCAGCACGGTGCCGTCGGCGGCGGTCAGACGGGCGCCGCCCTCGGTGCACAGCAGGATCTGCGGGGTGCGGCCGTCGATCTCGCGCGCGGCGCCGTCCAGGACGAAGCGGGACAGCCGGAACTCGTCGATCGGGACGGGGTAGAGCTCCTCGCCCGGGGTGCCCTCGACCGGGGCCGGCTCCAGCACCTCGGGGGCGCCGGCCGCGAAGACCACGACCTCCAGCAGCTCCGGCACGTCGATGTGCTTCGGGGTGAGGCCGGCCCGCAGCACGTTGTCGGAGTTGGCCTGGAGCTCGACGCAGACGCCCGACAGGTAGGCGTGCGGCACCCCGGCGCCCAGGTAGAGCGCCTGGCCGGCCCGCAGCCGGACGTGGTTGAGCAGCATGCCGGCGATCACGCCGCGGTCGTCCGGGAAGTCCTCGGCGATCCGGGCGTACGGGGCGTACTCCCCGTCGGGGTCGGTCGCCGCCAGCACCTCGACGGTCCGCCGGACGGTCTCCCCGTCCAGCGCGAGGGCGGCGGTCAGGGCGCCGCGCAGCGCCTCGGACTCTCCCGCGGCCTGCGGCCGGGGGGTGCCCCCGCCGGCGGCCAGCCGATCGATCACCGGGGCGAGCCCGGGCACCGCGAGTCCGGCCAGCAGCCGGGCCGCGTCGGCGGGCCGGCGGAAGCCGCACAGGCCCTCGAACTCGCCCAGGGCGCAGACCATTTCGGGCTTGTGGTTGGCGTCCCGGTAGTTGCGCTCGGGGGCGTCGTGGGGGATGCCGAGGGCGTTCTCGGCGGCGAAGCCGGCCCGGGCCTGGTCGAGCGTGGGGTGGGCCTGGATGGACAGCGGGATGCCCGCGGCCAGCACCTTGAAGAGGAACGGCAGGGCCGGGCCGAATCTGGCCACGCTCGCCGCGCCCAGCTCGCCCTCGGGGTCGGCCGCGATCAGCTCGTCCAGCCGGCGCGGGCCCTCGCCGCGGTCGGCGTGCGACGGGGCACCGGGGTGGGCGCCCATCCACAGCTCGGCCTGCGGCTCACCGGTCGGCCGCTGCCCGAGCAGCTCGGGCAGGGCGGTGAGCGACCCCCAGGCGTACGGGCGGACGGTGTTGACGAGCCTGTCCATGCGCGCGGTCCTACTCCTTCGCTGTCTGGGCGGCCCCGGACGTCCCGAGTCCGGATCGCCGGGGCGGGCCCGGCGGAGCGGGCTGTCCGGGCACGGGCAAGGGAAACGACCCTAGCCGACCGGTGTCACCCACGGGGAAACGGCGGGCGTCCGGCGGGAGTGCCGCGCTCGGACCGGCGGTTCCCGGCGCGGTAGTAGGATGCCAGGACGCAGTAGCCTCCGCCCTGCGTGCAATTCGCCACCGAGGTCCACCCCGGCCAGGTGGTGCCGGCGGAGCCGCGTTCCAGAGTGCGGGCGCCGGTGTCCCGGACACCCCCGCCATCGGCCGAGAGGTTTGTACGTGACCGTGAACCAGCAGAGTTTTGCTGATCTCGGCAAGGTCCTGGTGATCATCCCGACCTACAACGAGGCGGAGAACGTCGAGCGGATCGTCGGCCGGGTCCGTGCCGCCGTGCCCGAGGCGCACGTGCTGGTCGCCGACGACAACAGCCCCGACGGCACCGGTGAGCTGGCGGACAAGCTGGCGGTCGAGGACGAGCACGTCCACGTCATGCACCGCAAGGGCAAGGAGGGCCTGGGCGCCGCCTACCTCGCGGGCTTCCGCTGGGGCATCGACAACGGCTACGACGTCCTGGTCGAGATGGACGCGGACGGCTCGCACCAGCCCGAGGAACTGGACCGGCTGCTGGCCGCGCTGCGCGGCGCCGACCTGGTGCTGGGCTCGCGCTGGGTGCCGGGCGGCCGGGTGGTCAACTGGCCGAAGTCGCGGCTGCTGCTCTCGCGCGGCGGCTCGACCTACTCGCGGCTGATGCTGGGCGTGCCGATCCGGGACGTCACCGGCGGTTACCGGGCGTTCCGCAAGGAGACCCTGCTGGGCCTGGGCATGGACGAGGTCGCCTCGGCCGGGTACTGCTTCCAGGTCGACCTGGCCTGGCGCACGGTGAAGGCCGGCTTCAAGGTCGCCGAGGTGCCGATCACCTTCGTCGAGCGCGAGCTCGGGGCGTCCAAGATGAGCCGCAACATCGTGGTCGAGGCGCTGTGGCGGGTGACCACCTGGGGCGTCACCGACCGGCTGGCCAGGCTGCGCGGCGGCGCCGCCGCCCGCTGACGACCGGACTCCCACGCACGGTGTGACGCGCACCGGAAGGCGCGCCCCGCCGGGCGCGCCTTCCGCGCATTCGGCCACCCGTGCTCCCATGCTGTAGGGCGCAGGAAATCCGACCGCCGACCAGAGGGAGCAGCCCGTGACGACGTCCCCGCCCGAGGAGAGCGCCGGCGCGGGTGCCGAGCCGCCGGAGTCCGGGCAGCCGGTCCGGCCGCTGGAGGCCGCCGTCTTCACCGGCCCCGAGTCGGCCTTCTTCGCCACCTCCACGCTGATCCTCGGCGAGCGGACCGCGATCCTGGTGGACGCCCAGCTCACCCGCAGCGCCGGTCGCGAGCTGGCCGAGTGGGTCGCGGGCAAGGGCAGACGGCTGCTCGCCGTCGTGGTCACCCACCAGCACCCGGACCACTACTTCGGCGCCGAGGAGGTGCTGCGGCTCTTCCCCGAGGCGCAGCTGCTGGCCGCCCCCGCCGTGGTCGAGGGCATCCGGCGGACCGTCGCCGCGAAGGTCGCGCAGTGGAAGCCGGTGTACGGCGACGACGTCCCGGACCACCCGCTGATCCCCGCCCCGCTGCTGCCGCAGCCGCTGATGCTGGACCGCCAGGTGATCCCGGTGCTGCTGCTCGGCCAGGCCGACTGCGGGGACTCCACGGTCGTCCACGTGCCGAGCATCCGCACCGTGATCGCCGGGGACTTCGTCCACAACGGCACCCACGTCTGGACCGCCGACACCACTCCGGCCCAGCGCACCACCTGGGGGCACAACCTCGGCCGGATCGCCGACCTCGGGGCGGAGCGGGTGATCGCCGGCCACCGGGCCCCGGACCAGGGCGACGACGCCGCCCGGGTGCTCGCCTTCACCGGCGAGTACCTCCAGGACTTCGACCGGCTGCTGGCCGCGCACCCGGACGACCCGGAGGCGCTGGTCACGGCGATGAACGAGCGCTACGGGGAGCTGACCCTGCCGTCCTTCCTGGAGCTGGGCGCGCGGGCCAACACCGCGCGCACGGCCGAGGACACCGTCGAGGCCGAACTCGTCGCCGAGCCCGAGGAGGGCCCGGAGGGCGAGGAGGGCCGGGAGGCCGCGGGGCGGTAGGGCCCGGGGCGGATACTGGCCGCATGACGCCGTACGACGTGATCGTCCCGGCGGGCGGGGCCGCCCGGCGCCTCGGCGGGGCCGACAAGCCGGGGCTGACGGTGGGCGGGACCACCCTGCTCGACCGGGTGCTCGCCGCCTGCGCGGGCGCCCGTACCACCGTGGTGGTGGGTCCGGCCCGGCCGGGCGGGCGGCCCGGCGTCCGCCGGACCAGGGAGCAGCCGCCCGGCGGCGGGCCGGTGGCCGCCGTCGCGGCCGGGCTCGACCTGGTCACCGCGGACGTCGTGCTGCTGCTCGCCGCCGACCTGCCGTTCCTGGACCGGAGGACGGTGGAACGGCTGGTCACCGCCCTCGACGAGGCCGGTGCGCCCGCGGACCGCGCGGTGCTGGTCGACGCGGGCGGCCGGGAACAGCCGCTCGCCGCCGCCTACCGGACCGCGGCACTGCGCGCCGCCCTGGCCGACCTCGGCGACCCGGCCGGCCGGCCGCTGCGCCGCCTGGTCGGCGGGCTGAGCGGGCCGCGGGTGGCCGACACCGACGGCGTCGCCCACGACTGCGACACCTGGGAGGACCTGGAGCGGGCCCGCGAGCGCGACCGGAGCTGAACCTCAGCGGTCGCGCCACCGGGGTGTGAGCGAAACGACGCGCGCCGCACACGGGGCGAACGCATCGGTGAAACCGCCGATCGGGCAGCATGGGCGCATGGAGCGCACGCTGGATGACTGGATCGCCGAGGTCAAGGCCGACCTGGGCATCGACCTGGACGTCGACGTCCGTGGTCTGCTCGACACGGCCCGGGTGGTCGCGCACGGGGTGGACCGGCCGGCCGCGCCGCTGACCGCCTTCCTGATCGGCTACGCGGCCGCCCAGCGGGGCGGCGGGGCGCAGGCCGTCGCCGAGGCGGCCCGGCGGGCGGAGGCCCTCGTCGAGGGCTGGGGCACCGCCGGCCGGCCGGGCGAGTCGTGAGCGCGGTCGGACAGGCCACCGTGACCGCACCGTCCACCGGCCCCGGCGTGCTGAGCTGGCCCCGGGCCCGCGAGACCGCGCGCCGGGCCGGGCCGCGCCCGCTGCCCGGGGTCGCGGTCCCGCTGGCGGAGGCGCTCGGCCGCACCCTCGCCGAGCCGCTCGGCGCGCTGACCGACCTGCCCGCCTTCGACACCTCCGCGATGGACGGCTGGGCGGTCGCCGGTCCCGGCCCGTGGCGGGTCGCCGGCCGGGTGCTGGCCGGACGGGCCGAGCCGGCGCCGCTGGCCGACGGCACCGCCGTGGAGATCGCCACCGGTGCCCAGCTGCCGCCCGGCGCCACCGCCGTACTGCGCCGTGAGCACGGACGGACGGACGGCGCGCTGCTGCACGACAGCGGCCCGCGGCCGCTGAGCACCGGCCAGGACGTCCGCCCGCGCGGCCAGGAGTGCCGCCGGGGCGAGGAGTTGCTGCCGTCCGGCACTACGGTCGGGCCGGCCGTGCTCGGCCTGGCCGCCGCCTGCGGCCACGACGGGCTGTCCGTGCACCGCCGTCCCGAGGTCCAACTGCTCGTCCTGGGAGACGAGTTGCTCACCACCGGGGTGCCCGGTCCCGGGCTGGTCCGGGACGCCCTCGGCCCGCTGCTGCCGCCCTGGCTGCGGGCCGCCGGGGCCGAGCCGGCCGAAGTCGGCTACGTCCGGGACGACTTCGGGCTGCTCCGGGACGCGCTGCGGCACTCCACCGCCGACCTCGTGGTCACCACCGGCGGGACGGCCGCCGGGCCGGTCGACTTCCTGCACCGGGCGCTCGCCGAGGCCGGTGGCCGACTGCTGGTGGACGGCGTCGCCGTCCGGCCGGGGCACCCGATGCTGCTGGCGAAACTCCCCGGCGGCCGTCACCTGGTGGGCCTGCCGGGCAACCCGCTGGCCGCCGTCGCCGGGATGGTGACCCTCGTCCTGCCGCTGCTGCACGCCCGCGGCGGGCGGCCGGCCGGCGCCCCCGTCCTCGCGCCGGTCGCGGCGGACCTGCGCGGGCACCGTACGGACACCCGGCTGCAGCCGGTCCGGCGGACCGCCGAGGGTGTCCTGCCGCTGGCCTTCGACGGGCCGGCGATGCTGCGCGGGCTCGCCCGGGCGGAGGCGCTGGCCGTGGTGCCGCCCGGCGGGGCGGGCGCGGGGGAGACGGTCGAACTGCTGGAGGTGCCGTGAGCGAGTGGTGGGGGTACCCCCGGCCGGAGGCCGGGGGAGAGGGAACCGTCAACGGGTACGCGTCGGGAGAAGCGGCGGCCGGGCACCGTGAGGTGGGCGCATGAGCCGTCTTGGACGCACGATGGCGCCCGGCACCGAGCCGTGGGCGGACGCCGGGATCGTGCTGCCCGCCCGACGGGCAGCGCCCGCCGTCCGGCAGGTCGGCTCCCGGCTGCTGCTGGCGCTCGCCGTCCTGGTCGCCACCTCGTTCATCGTCTACCTCGACCGGGAGGGCTACAACGACAACGCCGGTGGCGAACTCAGCTTCCTGGACGCGGCGTACTACGCCACGGTGACGCTCTCCACCACCGGGTATGGCGACATCACCCCGTTCAGCGACAGCGCCCGGCTCACCAACATCTTCGTGATCACCCCGCTGCGCGTGGTGTTCCTGATCATCCTGGTCGGCACCACCCTGGAGGTGCTCACCGAACGGACCCGCCTGCAATGGCGGTTGAACCGCTGGAGGTCCACCGTGCGCGAGCACACCGTCGTCATCGGCTACGGGACGAAGGGTCGCAGCGCCGTCGACACCCTGCTCGGACAGGGGGTGAAGAAGGAGGACATCGTCGTCGTCGACCCGCAGCGCAAGGTGATCGACCAGGCCGCCCAGCACGGCCTGGTCGGGGTGGTCGGCGACGCCACCCGCACCGACACCCTGGTCCGCGCCGCGCTGCCCACCGCCGCGCGGGTGGTGGTCGCACCGGAGCGGGACGACACCGCCGTGCTGATCACGCTGACGGCCCGGCAGTTGAACAAGGCCGCCACCGTGGTCGCCGCCGTCCGGGAGGACGAGAACGCACCGCTGCTGCGGCAGAGCGGTGCCGACGTCGTGGTGACCAGCTCCAGTTCGGCCGGCCGGCTGCTCGGGCTGTCGATGCTCAGCCCGCACGCCGGGGCGGTGATGGAGGACCTGCTGACGTACGGCAACGGGCTGGACGTGGTGGAGCGTCCGGTCACCCGGGCCGAGGCCGGGCACAGCCCGCGCGCCTGCGAGGACCTCGTGGTCGCGGTGGTCCGGGGCCGACGGGTGCTCAACTACACCGAGCCGGAGGCCGCCGTGCTCCAGCTCACCGACCGGGTGATCGTCATCAAGTCCAGCGGAGTCGCGCCGACCGGCTGAGTCGCGCCGACCGGCTGAGCCGCGCCGTCGAACCGCCCCGGACCGCAGTAGGTTCGGGGCATGCATGCGATGACGATTCCCGTACCCGGTGGTCCCGAGGCACTCGTCTGGGCCGAGGTGCCCGACCCGGTGCCCGCCGAGGGCGAGGTCCTGGTCGAGGTGGCGGCCACCGCCGTCAACCGTGCCGACCTCCTCCAGCGGCAGGGCTTCTACAACCCGCCGCCCGGCGCCTCGCCCTACCCGGGGCTGGAGTGCGCCGGGCGGATCGTCGCGCTCGGGCCCGGGGTGTCCGGCTGGGCGGTCGGCGACGAGGTGTGCGCGCTGCTGGCCGGCGGCGGCTACGCGCAGCGGGTCGCGGTGCCGACCGGGCAGCTGCTGCCGCAGCCCGCGGGGCTGTCCGTCGAGGAGGCCGCGGCGCTGCCCGAGGTGGCCTGCACGGTGTGGTCCAACGTCTTCCTCACCGCGCACCTGCGGCCCGGCGAGACGGTGCTGCTGCACGGTGGCGCGAGCGGGATCGGGACCATGGCGATCCAGCTGGCCAAGGCGGTCGGCGCGCGGGTCGCGGTCACCGCGGGCAGCCCGGAGAAGCTGGCGCGGTGCGCCGAGCTGGGCGCGGACATCCTGATCGACTACCGCGAGCAGGACTTCGTCGAGGCGCTCCGGGAGGCCACCGGCGGCGCCGGGGCGGACGTGATCCTGGACATCATGGGCGCCAAGTACCTCCAGCGGAACGTGGAGGCGCTGGCGGTCAACGGGCGGCTGGTGATCATCGGCCTCCAGGGCGGGGTGAAGGGCGAGCTCGACCTCAACGCGCTGCTGCGCAAGCGCGGGGCGGTGATCGCCACCAACCTGCGCGGGCGCCCGCTGGCGGAGAAGGCGGCGATCGTGGCGGCCGTGCGGGAGCACGTGTGGCCGCTGGTCGAGTCCGGGGTGGTGCGGCCGGTCGTGGACCGGGTGCTCCCGCTGGCGGAGGTGGCCGAGGCGCACCGGGTGCTGGAGCGCGGGGACCAGGTCGGGAAGGTCGTGCTGCGGGCCTGAACGGGGGAGGTCCGGGGGAGTTCCGGAGGCGGTCCGGGGGAGGTTCGGGGGAGGTGCGGAGGCGGTCCCCGGGCGGGGCGGGCGGCGGCGGAAAGGGCGTGAATTGCCCGAAATGCCGTAACGACCCGCGCGTGCGAGTCTGGTCCGGAGCAGTCCCGCCGCCGATCCCGCCCCCGGGCGCCGTCGGCCGTCGGAAGGACTCCGACCGTGGCCGCATCACCGCACGCACCCCTCGGGCCGCTGCCCTTGGCGCCGCACCACCGTCGTACTTCCCGCCGCTCCCCCGGCCGCGCCCAGCGGCTGTTCGCGGTGGCCGTGCTGGGGCTCACCCTCCCGCTGGCCGCCGCCTCCGCGGCCGTCGCGCTGCCGTCGCCGGCGGCCCTGCCGCTGCCGACGGTCCTGCCCTCGCCGGAGAGGGGGACGGACGCCGGGCCGGACGCCCCCGGGCCGGCGGCCGCGCCGCCCCGGCGGCCGGTGCCGCATCCGCATCCGGACGGCGCCCGCGCCCGGGCCCGTCGGTACCACCCGGCCTTGTTGCCCGAGCGGTCCGACACCGCCGTGGAACGGGCCAGGGGGCAGGCTCCCGAGCAGGTGCCGGACCAGGTGCCGGACCGGGCCGTCGAGCAGAGCCCGGAGCAGGGCGTCGAGCAGGTTCCCGAGCAGGCTCCCGAGCAGGCCCCGGAGCAGGCCCCGGAGCTGGTCGCCGAGGCGGAGCAGCCGGAGGCCGACGGGGGCGCCGCGGAGGCGGAGGCGCCCGGCGACACCGCCGCCGTCCCGGCCCCGGCCGTTCCGGACGCCGGCGCGGCGGCCACGGGGCAGCCGGTCGCCGCCGTCGCCGCCGTGCCCGCGATCTTCCCGGCCCACTGGCAGGACGCCTCCACCACCCAGCTCCCGCTGGGCGTCGGCCTGGGCCTGATCGGCTGCGGCCTGGGACTGGTCGGCCTGCGGCTGCGCAAGGGCTGAGGCGCGGGGCTGAGGCACGGGGCCGGGGCACCGGCGGGCGGGCGGTCGGCGGCCGGCCGGGCGGCGGACGCGGCGCGGGAACTGAGTATCCGTACGGATACCCGCGCGGCGCCCGGCGGCGTACCGTCGTCAGGGGTGGCTCGGGACGGCGGGACGACCGGGGGCTTCCGCCCGGCCAACCCCAGTGAGAGAGAATGTTGTTCATGACGAATCCGATGAACGAGCGCCCGTCGCAGGAGCCCTTGCGGGCCGCCGGCGGGCAGTCGCAGGACGGCCAGAAGGTGCTGATCGTCGGACCGGACGGGATGCCCGTGGGCCAGGGGTTCGGCGGCCCGGTGGGGGAGGGGGAGCACGAGGGCGACGCGCCGCGTGAGCTCCCGGTGACCGAGATGGTCGAGCAGCCCGCCAAGGTCATGCGCATCGGCAGCATGATCAAGCAGCTGCTGGAGGAGGTCCGGGCGGCGCCTCTGGACGAGGCGAGCCGGGCCCGGCTGAAGGACATCCACGCGAGTTCGATCAAGGAACTCGAACTCGGTCTGGCCCCGGAGCTGGTCGCCGAGCTGGAGCGGCTGTCGCTGCCCTTCACCGAGGACTCCATCCCGACCGAGGCCGAGCTGCGGATCGCCCAGGCCCAGCTGGTCGGCTGGCTGGAGGGCCTGTTCCACGGCATCCAGACCGCGCTGTTCGCGCAGCAGATGGCGGCGCGGGCCCAGCTGGAGCAGATGCGGCGGGCGCTGCCGCCCGGCCTGCACAGCGGCGATCCGGACGAGGACGAGCCGGGCCAGGGCCGCGGCATCCGCTCCGGTCCCTACCTGTAGGCGCATCCCGCCCCACCCCGGCGACAGGTGCGTCCGGTCCGCGTCCGGACCGGACGTACCGCGACGGTCCGCCCCCGGTCCCGGCCGTCGGGACCGGGGGCCGGCGGCCGGGGAGCGGGCCCGGCCCTGGACCGATCACCGTCGGCGCGAGCCGATACCCTGGCCCCTGTCGCCGGCCGGTGGAAGCGCCGCGGCAGGGGCCCGCCAGGCCAGCGGGCAGGGCCACCACGCACGGACGAGACCGAACGTCAGGCTGCGGCGAGCACGGCCGCGCCGAGGGGGAGCAGAGGACCATGAGCGAGCACGGCAACGCGGCGGTCGAGGGCTTCTCCCTGGGCAACGGCCGCTATGTGCTGCAGCGGCTGCTGGGCGAGGGCGGCATGGCCTCCGTGCACCTCGCCCACGACCGCGTGCTGGACCGGCAGGTCGCGCTGAAGAGCATGCACAGCGAGCTGGGCCGGGACGACTCGTTCAAGGAGCGGTTCCGCCGCGAGGCCCAGGCCGTGGCGCGGCTGGAGCACCCGAACATCGTCACGGTGTACGACAGCGGCGAGGACGTCGCCGCGGACGGCTCCAGCACGCCGTACATCGTCATGCAGCTGATCGACGGCATGGGCCTGCGCGACGCCATCAACGAGGCGATCGGCCAGTACGGCGCGATGCCGGCCGAGCAGGCCCTGAAGGTCACCGTCGGCGTGCTGAACGCGCTGGAGGCCTCGCACGACATGGGCCTGGTGCACCGCGACATCAAGCCCGGCAACGTCATGTTCGACCGCAAGGGCAACGTCAAGGTCATGGACTTCGGCATCGCCCGCGCGCTGGAATCCGGCGTCACGTCGATGACCCAGACCGGCATGGTGGTCGGCACCCCGCAGTACCTCTCGCCCGAGCAGGCGCTCGGCAAGCCGGTGGACGCCCGCTCCGACCTGTACTCGGTCGGCGTGATGCTCTTCGAGATGATCACCGGACAGCTGGTCTTCGACGGCGACTCGGCGTTCTCGATCGCCTACAAGCACGTCCAGGAGGAGCCGCCGGCCCCCTCCACCCTCAACCGCTCGGTCACCCCCGAGGTGGACGCGTTCGTCGCCCAGGCGCTGCGCAAGGACCCGGCCCACCGGTTCCAGAGCGCGGCGGCGATGCGGGACGAGGCGGAGCGGCTGATCGCGTCCGCCAAGGGCGGCGACAACGGGCACAAGCTGCAGGCCAGCACCCCGCTGGTGATCAACGAGGGCCCGCGCTCGGTGCACGCCGCCCCGCAGACGCCGCACCCGCAGTTCCCCCAGCAGCCGCCGCAGGCGCACACCCCGCCGCCGCAGCCGCAGTACCAGACCCCGCCGCCGGCCTACCGGACGCCGCACCCGCAGGCCCCGCAGACGCCGCACCCGCAGTTCCTCCAGCAGCCGCCGCAGCCGCAGTACCAGACCCCGCCGCCGGCCTACCGGACGCCGCACCCGCAGTTCCTCCAGCAGCCGCCGCAGGCGCACACCCCGCCGCCGCAGCCGATGCCGCCGTACCAGCAGCCGAAGGCGCCCAGCGGCGGCGGTGGCTGCTCGACGGCCGTGGTCGTGATCGGGATCATCGTCGGCGTGCTGGTGCTCGCGGGCATCATCATCGCGATCGTGGTCAACAAGGCGAACGAGAAGTCCGGCGGCAAGCTCGGCCACGCGGACCGCCCCGCCAACGTGCTGGTCCTCGACCTCCCCGCCGACCGGAATGGCCTGCTCTGACGGTTTACGGCCGGTTGGGGGGTGCCGCGTCCGCCCGCCGGAGGCGGTAGCGTTCGGGGATACGAAAGCGACAGGGCACCGCGATCCGAGCGAACGCCCGGGGCGAGGAGCGATGGCACAGACGCAGCAGCCGGACGACGACGCGGGTGTCCGAGCGGTCGGCCGGACCGGCGGAACCCCGAGGATTCCCGAGCCCGGCGCCGAGGCGCCGACCTCGGCGCTGCCGCCGGTCACCGCGGGCGGCCCGCAGACCCCGGGCCGCGGCACAGCCGTGCCGCTGAGCACCGTCGGCGACGGCCGCTACCGGCTGACCTACCGGCTCGGACGCGGCGGCATGGCCGAGGTGTTCGCCGCCGAGGACGTGCGGCTCGGCCGCACCGTCGCGGTCAAGCTGCTGCGTGGCGAACTGGCCCAGGACGACGTCGCCCGGCTGCGCTTCACCCGTGAGGCACACGCCGTCGCGGCGCTCAACCACCACTCGATCGTCTCGGTCTACGACACCGGCGAGGAGTACGTCGGGGACGAGTCCACGCCGTACATCGTGATGGAGCTGGTCGAGGGCCGCACCGTCCGCGAGCTGCTGGCGGACGAGGAGGCGCCGCCGGTCGACCAGGCGCTGATCATCATCGCCGGGGTGCTGGAGGCGCTCGCCTACAGCCACCGCAACGGCATCGTCCACCGGGACATCAAGCCCGCCAACGTGATCATCACCAACACCGGCGCGGTCAAGGTGATGGACTTCGGCATCGCCCGGGCGCTGACCGGCGGGGCCACCACGATGACCCAGACCGGCATGGTCATGGGCACCCCGCAGTACCTCTCGCCCGAGCAGGCGCTCGGCAAGCCGGTCGACCACCGCTCGGACCTGTACGCGGCCGGCTGCATGCTCTACGAACTGCTCACGCTGCGCCCGCCGTTCACCGGCGACACCCCGCTCTCGGTGGTCTACCAGCACGTCCAGGACCCGCCGATGCCGCCCTCGCAGGCCAACGGCCGGGTGCCGACCATGCTCGACCCGCTGGTGCTGCGCTCGCTCGCCAAGAACCCGGACGACCGCTTCCAGGACGCCGACGAGTTCCGCGCCCACCTGCAGCACGCCCTGCGCGAGATGCACGGCGCGGCCGGGGACGGCTGGGTCGGTGCCACCTCGGGCGACACCGGCGCGACCCAGGTGCTGCGGCCGGACCAGACCGCGGCCACCGCGGCCTTCGGCGCGGTGCGCCCGGGCGACCAGACCTCCGTGCTGCCGTACTCCACGGGCGGCCCGCACACCCCCTCCTCGCCCTACCCGGCGGCCGGTGCTCCGTACGGCGGCGGCGCGGGCGAGGCCGGGGACGGCCCCGGCAGGCGGCGCGGGCCGTGGGCCTGGGTGGCCGGCGCGATCGCCGTGCTGGTCGCGGCCGGTGCGGGCATCGCGTTCGCGATCGGCGGCGGCGACAAGCCCGACCACGACGTGTCCCCGACGCAGCCCCCGGCGGTCACCAGCACGGAGCCGAGCGCGCCCGCCCAGAGCGGCCTGACCACCCCGCCGGCCTCGGTCTCCGGCAGCAAGAAGCCGCCGGCGCCGACCGACCCCGGCAACAACAACGGGAACAACACCGGCAACAACGGCAACAACATGTCGCCGTCGCCGAACACCGGCAAGCACGGCACGCCGACCCCGACGCCGACCCCGACCTCCAGCCACAGCGCGACCGGGAGCGCGCCGGCCACGACGGCGCCGGCGGCGACGACGCCGCCGGCGACCTCGGGGGCCGGCACGGGGACGGCGAAGCCGCCGGTGGACACGAAGCCGACGGACACGAAGCCGTCCCCCTGACGCGGTCAGTTGGCGAAGGCGTCCAGGACCTGCTCGTACTCCTGGCACCACCACGCCAGCTGTCCCGCGGAGGCGGGGTAGAGCGGGTCGGCCCGGTGGTCGGCCCGCTGGTAGCGCCACTGCAGCATCCAGAAGTCGTTCAGCCGCTCCCACCAGACCCGGTGGACGGCGGCGGCCAGCTGTTCGGCGGTGGCGGCGCCGGAGGCCCGGTAGGCCTGTGAGTAGCGGCGGACCCGGACCAGGTCGAGGACGCCGGACGAGCGGTCGTTGAAGAGCAGTGTGGCGGCCCGGACGGCCTCCTCGGCGCGTGGCTGCGGGCCGAGCTTGTCCCAGTCCAGGACGGCTGCCACCCGGCCGCCCCGCGGGCCGTCCTCGTACAGCAGGTTGAGGCCGTGGAAGTCGCCGTGGGTCCAGCCGGTGGGCGGTGCGGCCTCCGGGGCGGGGCGGCGGTGGGCGTGCTCGGCGAGCAGATCCAGCCGTTCCGTGAGCCGTTCCACCACCAGGGCGTCCAACTCCCCGGCCGGGTGGTGTTCCCGGGCGCGGGAGCGCAGGTCGCGGGCGAGCTCGGCGCTGTCGGCGGGGTCGGCGCTGCGGTAGCCGGCGGGTTGTTCGATGGGGGCGCAGACGTCGTCGAGTGCGCCGTGCAGCCGGCCGAGCAGCGCGCCGAGCGCGTCGCACTGCGACGGGTCGAGCTCGTCGCCGTGCCGGTGCCGGCCGTCGACCCAGGGGAACAGCGCGAACAGCCGGCCGCCGCAGGAGGCCACCGTGCCGGACCGTTCGGCGCAGGCCAGCGGGGGTGCGACGGGCAGTCCGAGGGTGTTCAGCGCGGCCATCGCGCGGTGGTGGGCGAGGATCTTCGGACGGCCGGCGGTGGCGGAGTCGACGTAGCACTTCAGGAAGTACGGACCGGCCTCGGTGGTGACCAGGTACCCCCGGTTCAGCAGGCCCTCGGCGACGGGTTCGGCGGTCAGCAGCCGGCCCACCCGGTAGCGGGCCAGGACCTCGGCGAGTGCGTCCGGCGGGACGGGTGGACTGAGGGTTCCCATCGGCGGTGCGGAGATGTCGGGGCGGGCCGGTGCGCAGGCGAGGGTCTGGCTGAAAGTCACGTGCAGAGGTTATGGCCCCCTTGTGGGGGCCCTTGACAAACCGTCAACTCTGTGCAGCCGTACGGTCAGTACTGGTGGTCGGCCTGGTGCCGCGCCACGAAGGCGGCCGCCTGGGTGCGCCGCTCCATGCCCATCTTGGCGAGCAGACTCGAGACGTAGTTCTTCACCGTCTTCTCGGCCAGGTGCAACTCGTTGCCGATCTGACGATTTGTCATACCTTCGCCGATCAGATCGAGGATCCGCCGTTCCTGCTTGGTGAGTTGGGAGAGCCGTTCGTCCTCCTTCTCCCCGCCGTCTCGCAGCCGGGCGAGCACCCTGCTGGTGGCGACCGGGTCGAGCAGCGAGCGGCCTGCCGCGACGTCCCGGACGGCGGTGATCAGGTCGGTGCCGCGGATCGCCTTCAGCACGTAGCCGGAGGCGCCGGCCATGATCGAGTCGAACAGCGCCTCGTCGTCCGAGAACGAGGTCAGCATCAGGCACTTGATCTCCGGCAACTTGGACCGGATCTCGCGGCAGACCTCGACCCCGTTGCCGTCCGGCAGACGGACGTCGAGCACCGCCACGTCCGGGTGGACCGCCGGGATCCGGGTGAGCGCCTCGGCGGCCGTGCCGGCCTCGCCGACCACCTCGATGTCGTCCTCGACCGAGAGCAGATCGTGCACGCCCCGCCGGACGACCTCGTGATCGTCGAGCAGGAATACCCTGATTTGTCCGTTATCAGTCACGTCCAAAGCCTCCCATATCACCGTACGAAAGACCTATCGTCCGGATCCCCGTACCGACGCGATCCGGCCAGGGCCGTCCAAAACCGATACCGAGAACCCCCTTACGCGCGGGCGTCTGCCCGGATAACGTGCGCTGGTGTCCTGAAGGCGCTCGAATTGAGAGCTGCGTCACGCCGGCCGTCACCCCCACCCTTCCGACGGCGAGCCGACCGCGGCACCCTCGGGGTTGTAGACCCTGAACAAGTAGGACGTCCTAGCGCAAGCGCGCCGAGGGCGGACGCTGGGTAACGTTCTCGTGAGGGACGCCGTCGGAACAGGATCACCACCTGCCCCGCAAATGGGAGCGCACACCCACGCGCGCCCCGCGAGGCGGTGACCGGACCGGTCACCGGCGACCCCGGGCGGCTGGACAGACCGAGGAGTGAACGTGACCGTCAAAAGCACGGCGAGGGCTCGCAAGAAGGCGGCCCCCGGCGTCCCTGACACCCTCCGTGGCAAGGGCAAGGACGCCCAGCCGGAGCTCGTCCAGCTGCTCACGCCGGAAGGCGAGCGGGTCG
The DNA here is from genome assembly GCF_044763205.1 of Kitasatospora sp. NPDC096204. NCBI lineage: Bacteria > Bacillati > Actinomycetota > Actinomycetes > Kitasatosporales > Streptomycetaceae > Kitasatospora > Kitasatospora sp. NPDC096204. Next base: position 34,877 of record NZ_JBIWFT010000047.1, on the reverse strand, counting down.
AGAACCCGGACTACCCCCTCACCACCACTCCCGAGGAGCTGCGCGCCCTCTACCGCGACCTGGTGCTGGTGCGCCGGTTCGACGCGGAGGCCACCGCGCTCCAGCGCCAGGGCGAGCTGGGCCTGTGGGCCTCGCTGCTCGGCCAGGAGGCCGCGCAGGTCGGCTCCGGCCGCGCGATGCGCCCCGGCGACTACGCCTTCCCCACGTACCGCGAGCACGGCGTGGCCTGGTGCCGCGACGTCGACCCGCTGAACCTGCTCGGCATGTTCCGCGGTGTGAACCACGGCGGCTGGGACCCGAACGAGAAGAACTTCCACCTGTACACCATCGTGATCGGCGCGCAGGCCCTGCACGCCACCGGTTACGCGATGGGCATCACCAAGGACGGCACCGACGACGCGGTGATCGCGTACTTCGGCGACGGCGCCTCCAGCCAGGGCGACGTCAACGAGGCCTTCACCTTCGCCTCGGTCTACAACGCGCCGGTGGTCTTCTTCTGCCAGAACAACCAGTGGGCGATCTCCGAGCCCACCACCACCCAGACCAGGATCCCGCTGTACCGCCGCGCCTCCGGCTTCGGCTTCCCGGGCGTCCGCGTCGACGGCAACGACGTGCTGGCCTGCCTGGCGGTCACCCGCTGGGCGCTCGACCACGCCCGCAGCGGCAACGGACCGGTGCTGATCGAGGCGTTCACCTACCGGATGGGCGCCCACACCACCTCCGACGACCCCACCCGCTACCGGCACGCCGAGGAGACCGAGGCCTGGAAGGCCAAGGACCCGATCACCCGGCTCCGCGCCCACCTGGAGAAGGAGGGCCTGGCCGACGAGGAGTTCTTCGCCGCCGTCGACGCCGAGAGCGAGCAGCTGGGGCTGCGGGTGCGCGAGGGCGTGCGCGGCATGCCGGACCCGGACCCGACCCTGATCTTCGACCACGTGTACAGCGAGCCGCACACGCTGGTCGATGAGGAACGGGCCGAGTACGTCGAGTACGCGGCCTCCTTCGAGGCGGGGGAGACCCACTGATGGCCGGTCAGCTGAGCATCGCCAAGGCGCTGAACGGAGCGCTGCGCAAGTCGCTGGAGAACGACCCGAAGACCGTCCTGATGGGCGAGGACATCGGCAAGCTCGGCGGCGTCTTCCGGATCACCGACGGCCTCCAGAAGGACTTCGGCGAGGACCGGGTGATCGACACCCCGCTCGCCGAGTCCGGCATCATGGGCACCGCGATCGGCCTGGCCCTGCGCGGCTACCGCCCCGTCGTGGAGATCCAGTTCGACGGTTTCGTCTACCCGGCGTTCGACCAGATCGTCTCCCAGCTGGCCAAGATGCACGCCCGTGCGCTGGGCCACGTCAAGCTGCCGGTCACCGTGCGCATCCCCTACGCGGGTGGCATCGGCGCGGTCGAGCACCACAGCGAGTCGCACGAGGCGTACTTCGCGCACACCGCCGGTCTGCGGGTGGTCACCCCGGCCAGCGCCCACGACGCGCACTGGATGCTGCGGCAGTCGATCGAGTCCGACGACCCGGTCATCTTCCTGGAGCCCAAGCGCCGTTACTGGGACAAGGGCGAGGTGGGCGACGCCGCCGACCTGGGCCTGCACGACGCCCGGATCGTCCGCTCCGGCACCGACGCGACGCTGATCGCGTACGGCCCGATGGTCAAGGTCTGCCTGGAGGCCGCCGCGGCCGCCGAGGAGGACGGCCGCCGGCTGGAGGTCGTCGACCTGCGCTCGCTCTCCCCGGTGGACTTCGCCACCCTGGAGGCGTCGGTCAAGCGCACCGGTCGGGCCGTGGTGGTGCACGAGGCGCCGGTCTTCCTGGGCATGGGCGCCGAGTTGGCCGCCCGGCTCACCGAGAAGTGCTTCTACCACCTGGAGGCGCCGGTCCTGCGGGTCGGTGGCTACCACGCACCGTACCCGCCGTCCCGGGTCGAGGAGGCGTTCCTGCCCGACCTGGACCGCGTGCTCGACGCCGTCGACCGCGCGCTCGCGTACTGATCCCGGGGAGCGAAGATGACGACCGAAGTTCGCTCGCTCCGCGAGTTCAAGATGCCCGACGTGGGCGAGGGCCTCACCGAGGCCGAGATCCTCAGCTGGTACGTCAAGCCCGGTGACACCGTCACCGACGGGCAGGTCGTCTGCGAGGTGGAGACCGCCAAGGCTGCCGTGGAGCTGCCCATCCCGTTCAACGGGGTGGTCGAGACGCTGCACTTCCCCGAGGGCGCGACGGTCGACGTCGGCACCGTGATCATCTCGGTCGCCGTCGCCGGGGAGGCGGGGGCCGCGGCTCCGGCCGCCCCCACCGCGACGCCGGCCCAGGCACCTGCCCCGGCCCCGGCTCCCGCCGAGGAGACCGAGCCCGAGCGGCGCGAGGTGCTGGTCGGGTACGGCCCGCGTACCGGCGCCGCCCAGCGCCGGGCGCGGCGGACGACCACCACCAGGGTCTCCGCGACCGTGCCGGCCGTGCCCGCGGCTCCGGCCCCCGTGGCCGCTCCGGCGCCCGCGGCCCCGGTCGCCACGGTTGCCGAAGTGCCGGGCGGAGAACGGCCGTTGGCCAAGCCGCCGGTGCGCAAGCTGGCCAAGGACCTCGGCGTCGACCTGCGCGCGGTCACCCCGACCGGCCGGGACGGCGTGATCACCCGCGAGGACGTGCACGCCTTCGCCGCGGCCCAGGCCGCTCCGGCCGTTCCGGCGGCCGCCGCGGCCCCGGTGGCCGAGGCCGTCGTGGCCGAGCCGCTTGCGCCGCAGCTGCCCGTGTCCACCGCGGGCGACGTCCGGGTGCCGATCAAGGGCGTCCGCAAGGCGACCGCGCAGGCGATGGTGGCCTCGGCCTTCACCGCCCCGCACGTCACCGAGTTCGTGCAGGTCGACGTGACCCGCACGATGAAGTTCGTCCGCCGGCTCAAGGAGAGCGGCGAGCTGGGCCGGGACGTCCGGGTCAGCCCGCTGCTGATCGTCGCCAAGGCGCTGCTCACCGCGATCAAGCGGCACCCCGAGATCAACGCGCAGTGGGACGAGGCCGCCCAGGAGATCGTCCTCAAGGGGCAGGTGAACCTCGGCATCGCCGCGGCCACCCCGCGCGGCCTGATCGTCCCGAACATCAAGGACGCCGGGTCCAAGACCCTCGCGGGCCTGGCCACTTCGCTCGGCGAGCTGGTCGAGACGGCCCGTCAGGGCAAGACCTCGCCGGCCGACATGCAGGGCGGGACGGTCACCATCACCAACGTCGGCGTCTTCGGCGTCGACACCGGCACCCCGATCCTCAACCCCGGCGAGGCCGCCATCCTGGCCTTCGGGGCGGTCCGGGAACTGCCGTGGGTGCACAAGGGCAAGGTGGTCCCGCGTCAGGTGACCACGCTCGCGCTCTCCTTCGACCACCGCCTGGTGGACGGGGAGCTGGGCTCCAGGGTGCTGGCCGACGTGGCCGGCCTGCTGGAGCGCCCGAAGCGCCTGATCACCTGGGGCTGACGCCTCCGTAGGACCGCAGAAGGGGCCCTCCTCCGCACCGGCGTGCGCAGGAGGGCCCCTTCGTCGTACCGCCCGTTCGACTACCGCTGGGGACGGAGTCGACGGACGGCGATCAGGACGCCCGCTCCGAGGGCGAGGAACGCGGCGGAGCCGACGGCGAGGAAGGTGTTGGTGGCGGAGGAGCCGGTGTGCGCCAGCTCGGGGGTGCCGGCCGGGGCCGTGGTGGCGGGCGCGGCGGTGGCCGGCGCGGCGGTCGGGGCCTTCGGGGCCTCGGCGGTCGGCGCGGCGTCCTTGGTGGTGTCGGCGGCGGGCTCGGGGGCCTTGGTGTCCTTGGCGGGGGCGGTGGGCTTGGGCTTGGCGGAGGTGGTGGGCTTGGGCTCGGCCGGGGCGGTCGGCTTCGCGGTGGGGGCGGGCGCGGCGGTGTGCGCCACGTGGAAGGTGCGCGACTCGCCGCCCTTCTCCGGGAACCCGGCGGCCTTCGCGGAGGCGACGAACACGAGGCTGGTCGTGTCCTTGGACGCGTTCGCGGAGAGCCCCACCCGGTACAGGAAGTTCACGGCCCGGCCGTTCTCCAGGCGCGGGGCGGTGTTCGCCGCGGACGGGACGGCGTACACCGACGGGTCGCAGCCGCCGTGGACCAGCTTGACCGGCTTCCAGCCGCCCGCGGAGGCGACCTCGATGGTGACGTCCTTGGTGTCCAGGCCGCCGGAGGCCGGGTTGTACATCCCGAGCAGCCCGGAGATGTTCTGGTACGGGGCGCCGGTGAAGTTGGTGACGCTGATGCCGATCTCGACCTTGGGGCCGCCCGCGGTGATGGTCTGGTTGGCCGGGGTCATGTGGAACCCGGCCTGGTAGGAGCCCTGGTGGTCGGCGGCGGGCGCCTCGGTGGCGCTCGCGGTGGTCTTCGGTGCGGCCTTCGCCGGGGCGGTGACGGCGGGGGCGTCGTCGGCGCTGTCCCCGCAGGCCCAGGCGGTGTCGGTGGCGAGGAACTGGACGCCGCCGGCGAGGACGGTGGTGGCGGCGAGGACGGCGATGCGGCGGCGGCCGGAGAGCGCGCGGTCGTTCTTCGCGAAACGGGTGATAACGGACGTGCGCATGGCGTGGATCCCCCAGGGTGGTGGTGCTGACGGTGTGAGTGGGTGAAGACGACCGGCTCCGCTCCTCCCGAGCGGAAGCGCCCCCCGGCTCTGCCGGTCTCGCTCTCCGTGCCTTCATCTGTATGGACGCGCATCCCCGCAGGGGGTTGCAGGTGGGTTTCGAGAAATTTTCTCCGGTGGGGCCGAGGGCCGCTCGGCCCCACCGGGCCGCAGGTCAGCGCTGGTGGCGGAGCCGGCGGACGGCGATCAGGACGCCGGCCCCGAGGGTGAGGAAGAGGGCGGAGCTGAGGGCGAGGAAGGTGTTGGTGGCGGAGGAGCCGGTCTGGGCCAGCTCGGGGGTGCCCGCCGGGGCGGTGGCGGCCGGGGCGGCGTCCTTGGCCCGGTCCGCGGCCGGCTCGACGGCCGTGGTGGGCGCGGCCGTGGCGGGCGCGGGCTTGGCCGGGGTGGTCGGCTTGGCGGTCTGGGTGGGCTTGGCGCCCGGGTGGACGACCTTGACGGTCGTGCTCACCGACTTGCCGGTGGTGGCCTCCCCGCTCCACGCGTTGGTGGTGAGCGTCAGCGAGGTGAGGTCCTTCGGGGCCCCGGCCGCCAGGGTGATCCGGAACAGCGCGCGGCCGGCGTGGCCGTCCGCCAGCGGCTGGAGCAGCGGGGAGGTGTCGACGCGGACGACCTCGCCGGCGCAGCCGTTGTCGGTGCCGAGCTTCGTCCAGGCGCCGCCGCGCATGACCTCGACCGTCACGTCCTTGGGGAGGAGGTGGTTCCCGCCGCCGGCCTCCTTCAGGGTGAGGCCCGGGGCCACCCCGTCGAACGCGGCCCCGGTGAAGTTGGCGAACTCCACTCCGAACTCGGTCTTCGCGCCGGCGGTCAGCGAGGTCGCGACCGGGGCGATGAAGGCGCTGACCGGGGCCCCGCTGTGGTGCCGGGCCATGGCCGCCTCGGAGACGACCGGGTTGTTCGCGGAGTACGGGCCGTCGCAGGCCCAGGCGGTGTCGGTGGCGAGGAACTGGACGCCGCCGGCGAGGACGGTGGTGGCGGCGAGGACGGCGATGCGGCGGCGGCCGGAGAGCGCGCGGTCGTTCTTCGCGAAACGGGCGATAACGGACAGGCTCATGACGTGACTCCCCAGGGTCATGGTGCTGACGGTGTGAGTGGGTGAAGACGACCGGCTCCGCTCCTCCCGAGCGGAAGCGCCCCCCGGCTCTGCCGGTCTCGCTCTCCGTGCCTTCACCCGTATGGACGCGCATCCCCACGGGGGGTTGCAGACGGGTTCCAAGAAATTTTCGGTTCTGTCCGGCGGGCCTTCTAAGCCTCTCGCGTGAAGGTTGGTATGACCAGAATGGTCCGGAAAGTGAGGATCGTTCGTCCAGGTCGGTGACTTTCTCGCGGCCGGATAGGGGAGTCCCGGCCGCCCGGGTACGTCTCCGCTCCACCACCCGGGCGATGCCGGGTGACCGGATCCGGGAGGACGCACCCGTATGGCGCCTGGCAACCCTGGCCGTCTCGTCCGGAGTCTGGCCGCCCTCGTGCTGCTGTCCGCCGCCGCCCTCCCGGGCGCCCTGGAGCTGGCCGGCCCCTCGCCGTTCGGCGTGATCGGCCCGGGAGCCCCGGCCGACCGCGCGGTGCCCCCGCACACGGCCCTCCAGGCCGACCGGCGGATATTCGCGGCCGCCCCGACCGTCGAGATACGCCGCACCGGCGACCCGGCCAACCGGATCACCCTGGTGCTGCTCGGCGACGGCTACACGGCCGGCGAGCAGGACCTCTTCCGGCAGCAGGCCGACAAGGCCTGGCACGCCCTGATGGACATCGAGCCCTTCCGCACCTACCAGGGCTTCTTCAACATCCGGCGGGTCGAGGTGGTCTCCCCGGTCTCCGGGATCGCCGAGTCCGAGAGCCGCGGCCGCAAGACCGTCACCCCGCTCGGCATGCACTTCTGGTGCGAGGGCACCGCCCGGCTGCTCTGCGCCGACGAGGCCGCCACCGCCCGGTACGCGGGGGACGGCGCCGGGCCGCAGTACCTGATAGCGCTGGCCAACTCCACCGAGTACGGCGGCGCCGGCGGCACCGGGGTGACCACCCTGGCGGGCGGCAGCCCGGACGCCGGGCGGATCATCCAGCACGAGATCGGGCACACCGTGGGCGACCTCGGCGACGAGTACGACAGCGCCCCGGACGACGCCGACTACCCGAACCTCGCCACCCTCAACGCCGACGAGATGCGCAGGAAGCAGACCAAGTGGTGGCGCTGGCTGGGCGCCGAGTCCCCGGACGGGGCCGGCGTGATCGGGGCGTACCGCAGCGCCAACGGCCTCTACCGGCCGACCCAGGACTCGGTGATGCGCACCCTGGGCAGCGCGTACAACCTTCCCTCGCGCGAGGCGATCGTCGAGGAGCTGTACCGGAGGGTCCGGCCGACCGACACCCCGGTGCCGCCCCCCGGCGAGGTGTCAGGGCGGCCCCGGCTCGACGTCCGGCCGCTGCCGCTGAACGGCCCGCGGCAGCTGAAGGTGGAGTGGAAGCTGGACGGCGTCCCGGTGGCGCCGCAGTCCGCCGACGGCGCCTGGTTGGACACCGCCCGGCTGGAGCTGGCGCCGGGCCGGACGGCCACCGTGACGGCGACCGTCCGGGACACCACCGACTGGGTGCGGGACGAGGCCTTCCGGGAGCGCTACATGACCCGCTCGGTGTCCTGGACGCTGACTGGCTGAGGCCGGGGCGCGCGGGCCCCTGGTCCGAGCGTCCGATCATGGGATGACTAGTCTGGTCGGACTATGACCGTGGAGCCCGCTCGTTCAGCCCCGTCCCCGACCGTCCCCGCTCCCCGGCCTACCGTCGAGCCCCCGGCCGCGTCCGCATCCGCTCGCGGCTCCGCGTCCGGCTCCACGCCCGCGCTCGTACCGCCCGGCGGCCGGGCGGCCTGGCTGGCCTGGTCCGTCGGCGTCAGTGTCTACATCCTGGCCGTCATCCACCGCACCAGCCTCGGCGTGGCCGGACTGGACGCCGCCGACCGCTTCGGCATCGGCGCCTCGGCGCTCTCCACCTTCTCGATCCTCCAGGTGCTGGTCTACGCGGCCATGCAGATCCCGGTCGGCCTGCTGGTCGACCGGTTCGGGCCGCGCCGGGTGCTGATGCTCGGCGTCGTGCTGCTGAGCGCCGGCCAGCTGGCCTTCGCCTTCAGCTCGGCGTTCGGCCCCGCGCTGGCCTCCCGCGCGGTGCTCGGCTGTGGCGACGCGATGACCTTCATCAGCGTGCTGCGGATCGCCGCCCGGTGGTTCCCGGCGGCCCGGAACCCGTTCGTGGCCCAGCTGACCGGCCTGGCCGGGATGGGCGGCAACCTGGTCACCACCGTGGTGCTCGCCCGGGCGCTGCACAGCGAGGGCTGGACGCCGACCTTCACCGCGATCGCGCTGCTGGGCGTGGCGGTGTTCGCGCTGGTCGCGCTCCTCCTGCGGGACGCGCCGCCGCAGGCCGCCGTCCCGTCCGGGGCGTCCGGGGCACGGCCGAAGGTCGGCCGGCAGGTGCTCGCCTGCTGGCGGGAGCCGGGCACCCGGCTCGGGCTCTGGATCCACTTCACCACCCAGTTCCCCGGCAACGCCTTCGGCCTGCTCTGGGGCCTGCCCTACCTGGTACAGGCGCAGGGGATGTCCCGGGCCGGGGCCGGCGGGCTGCTGACCCTGCTGGTGCTCAGCAACATGACCTTCGGCTTCGTCTTCGGCCGGCTGCTCTCCGCCTCGGCGCGGGCCCGGATGCCGATCGTGCTGACCGTCGTCGGGAGCACCGCGCTCGGCTGGGCGCTGGTGCTGGCGTGGCCCGGCGGCCACCCGCCGACCTGGCTGCTGGTCGGGATCATCCTGGTGATGGGCAGCAACGGCCCGGCCTCGCTGGTCGGCCTCGACTACGCGCGCGCCCGCAACCCCGTCGAGCGGCTCGGCACCGCCTCCGGGATCGTGAACATGGGCGGCTTCATCGGGACGATGATCACCCTGTTCGGGATCGGGGTGCTGCTGGACACGCTCTCCCCGGCCGGCGCCGGCGCGTACTCGGCCGCCGCCTTCCGCTGGGCGTTCTGCTGGCAGTTCGTCCCGCTGGCGGTGGGCACGGCGATGATCCTGCGGCTGCGCCGCAGGGTCGCGGCGCAGCCGGGCTGAGCCCGGGGCCGACCCCCGGACTCCGGATCGCGGATCGCGGATCGCGGATCGCGGAGCCCGGACCGCGGGCTTCGGGCTGCGGGCCTCAGATGGTGACCGAGAAGTTGGCCAGCACCCGCTCGGCCAGCTCCCGGTCGCCGTCGACGGTGACCGGGCCGGGGCGGCCGCGGCCGCAGGCGAGCCGCAGGTAGGTCTCCCAGCCCATGGTGAGCTGGACGTCCGGGGCCAGGCTGATCGACTCGTCCACGGTGCAGTGGCCGGTGGCGTCCACCCGGACGGTGCGCAGGAACTCCACCGGACCGGTGACGTCCAGCACCAGCACCGTCCCGGCCGGGGCCCCGGCCCTGTCGGTGACGGCCTTGGGCAGCAGCTCCAGCAGCAGGTCCCGGGTGATCAGGGCGGCCGGGGCGTCCAGGTTGCCCGGGGCCTCCAGGGCCCGGCGCAGGTCCTGCTCGTGCACCCAGACGTCGAAGACCCGCATCCGCAGCAGCTCGTGGTACGGGAAGTCCCTGGCCAGCGGCCCGGCCGGCCAGCGCACCGGCTCCTCGGGCGTCTGCTTGGCGTTCCGCAGCGCCCGGGAGCGGCGGATGATCGTGTACTCCAGCTCGCTGGTCATCTCCAGCGCGGTGTGACAGCGGCGCTTGTCGACCGGCAGTTCGATGTAACGGGCGAACTCGGTGGTCACGTGACGGAGGTCACGCGGCAGCGAGTGGATCGGGCGGGGGTCGCCGAGCAGGTCGGACTCGACCGCGATCACGTGCGAGACGATGTCCCGGACGGACCAGCCGGGGCACTCGGTGGCCCGGTTCCAGGAGCCCTCGGGAAGGGGGGCGACCAGCTCCGATATGGACTCGATGCTCTGGGTCCACGCTTCGGTGTAAGCCTGCACGGTCTGGTTGTCCGTCACGGGAATCTCCGGCCCTCCGTCAGCTTCCTTGCCGCCTGTGCCCCGCCGTCACGGCCGACCGGGATGGTCCGGCTTTCCGGGCGCACACGCTAACCGCACGTTACGCTGCCGGGAGACAGCTGGGCAGCGCTTTCGGGTGACGATCGTAGGTCTCTTGCCGTGGACGGTGGTACTGTGCGCGCTTCATTGATCCAAATCGCGGTCTCCGACGCGGAGCCGCCCGCCGAGCGGAGGGCTCGGGCGGCGGCCCTGGTGCGGGCGCAGCAGGGCGCCGATCTGGTGGTGCTCCCCGAGTTGTGGCCGCTCGGCGGCTTCGCCCACGACCTCTGGTCGGACGGCGCGGAGACCCTGGACGGGCCCACCTCGGACGCGATGTCGGCCGCTGCCAGGGCCGCCGGGGTCTGGCTGCACGCCGGTTCGATCGTCGAACGCGATCCGGACGGGCCGATCTACAACACCTCGCTGCTGTTCTCCCCGGACGGCGAGCTGGTGCACACGTACCGCAAGATCCACCGCTTCGGCTTCGACAGCGGCGAGGCGGTGGTGATGGGCGCCGGGCAGGAGATCGTCACCGCGCCCACCGACTTCGCCACGCTGGGCCTGGCCACCTGCTACGACCTGCGCTTCCCCGAGCTGTTCCGGGCGCTGCTGGACGCCGGCGCGCAGCTGCTGGTGGTCCCGGCGGCCTGGCCGGCGCGGCGGCGCGAGCACTGGACGCTGCTGGCCCGGGCCCGGGCGGTGGAGGAGCAGGCCTTCGTGCTGGCCTGCAACACCGCGGGGACGCACGCCGGGGTCGAGCAGGCCGGGCACAGCATCGTGGTGGACCCGTGGGGCCGGGTGCTGGCCGAGGCGGGGGCGGACGAGGAGGTCCTGACGGTCGAGTTCGACCCGGCCGAGGTGGCGAAGGCGCGCGAGGAGTTCCCGGTGCTGCGGGACCGCCTGCTGGGGATCCCGGCACCGGTCCAGCGCTGAGTGGTGGCGGGGCCGGGGCGCGGTGGAGGGCGTTCCGGGAGGGTTGGTTCGTACCTGGGTCGGTCGGGTTTGAGAAGATGAGCACTCGTCGTGTTCCCCGCCGGCCCGTACGAGGGCCGGCACGGTAGGCCGCCCGAGGAGATCGCGCCCATGCCTGACAACGGCGCAGGCGACACCAACCGCCCCGTCATCCACCGCAACAGCCTGCGCGAACAGATCGCCGGCGCGCTGCGCGAGGAGATGATGGCCGGCCGACTCGCGGCCGGCCGCAACTTCACCGTCAAGGAGATCGCCGAGCTGTACGGCGTCTCCGCGACCCCGGCCCGCGAAGCCCTGGTCGACCTCGGGGCGCAGGGACTGCTGCGGGCCGAGCACCACCGCGGCTTCACCGTGCCCGAGCTGGGGTGGGACGACTTCCTGGAGATCTTCGAGTCCCGGGTGCTGATCACCGACAGCTTCCACCGCCAGTACGCCACCCGCCGGGCGCTGCCCGACCTCAGCCGGCTGCCCTCGCTGCACCGCCGGGCCGACGCCGCGGTGCGGGCCGCCCGGGCCGGGAACCTGGACGTGATGGTGGGCTGCGACCGCAGGTTCTGGCAGGAGGTCGGCGGGCTGCTCGGCAACCGCCGGATCGCCGACTACCTGGACTGGCTGCGGGTGCAGTCCTGGATGTTCGCCGCGCGCTACCTGCGGGAGCTGCCCGCGCTGGGCGGGATCTGCTGGGAACGCCACTCCGACCTGGTCGAGGCGATCGAGGCCCGCGACTCGCTCGGCGCGCACCGGATCATCTGCGAGTACAACCTGCACACCGTCCGGCTGCTCGCCGGGCTGGCCGGGCAGCCGCTGGAGTCGGTGACCGTCCTGGAGTTGCTCACCGAGTTCACCGGGGAGGAGCCGCCGCCGGAACCGGACGCGCCGCCGGAGCCGGCCACCGGGCCCGGCGCCGACGCCGGCGCCGGTGCCGAGCGGAGCCGCCGCGGCGACGAGGCGGGCCGGGAACTCGGCCGTGAGCTGGGCCTGGGCCTCGGACTGGTGCCGCAGCCGCGCACGATCCCGTACGGCCGGTTCGGCCGACGACTCCCCTAGATCGGCACGCGGTGCCGGGCCGGTAGGGTGGGCGGTCATCGGACCGGGCGCCTGGTGAAAGGACCGTCCGGGTACCGACCCGACCCCGTCGTCGCCCCGTCTCCGCGGGCGATCCACGCCTCCGGAGAGGAACTGCCGGCCATGGCCTGCGACCTCTGGCTCGTCCCGCTGGTGGACGTGCTGAGCCACAGCCCCGACAACCCCTTCCGGGACGACCTCGCGCTCTACAACTCGGTGCTGGCCTCGCGCGGGCTGCCCGAGGTGCCGGTCTACCGTTTCGTCCCGGGCATCAGCGGTGCGGTCGAGCCGATAGCCGCCTTCGACTACGACTCGCTGCACTTCCTGCGCCGCGCCTACCTGTTGGGCCTCACCGGCCTGGACATCACCCCGGTCGACGCGCTCGGCGGCGACTACGAGCAGCTGCTGGAGATGTTCGAGAGCAGCGCCGAACAGTCGCACCTGGTCTGGCACTTCGACCACGCCGGGGCGTACGTGCCGGTCGAGTTCGCGGCGCCGCTGGTGGACGACACGCTGCTCGCCTCCGGCGGGCCGCTCGGCTCCAGCCACGGGCTGCTGCGCGAACTCCAGGCCGTCGCACCGGCGCTGGGCATCGACCCGTTCAACCCGCCGGGCCCGACCAGGCCGCTCGGCCCGACCGGCCTGGAGCAGCCGTTCGGGCCGCCGATCGACGACGTCCACCCCTTCGCCAGGGAGCGGCACGCCTGGTCGGGCCTGTACGCGGCGGCGACCAGGAGCGTCTCCCAGGGTTCGATGATCGTCTTCGCCTGACCCCGGCCCCGCCCCTGACTCCGACCCCGCGCCCGTCCGGGACCCCGGCCCTGTCCGGGCACCCCGCCCTCCGTGTCCCCGATCACTACCGCAGCGGGCCCTCCGGCGGCCGCTGGCGCGGCATGGTGGGCCGGGTGCCCGGCGGCGGCAGCACCCGAACCTGGGCACCCACCCCGGGCTCGCTGCGCCCGCCCCAGGCCCCGCCGGACTGGGTGGGCAGCTGGGTCATCGAGGCGCGGAACTCCAGCATCCACTCCGAGGTCTCGGAGCGGACCATGTCCGAGACGTCCTCGCAGAACCGGCGCAGCACGCCCAGGCAGCGCTCGGCGGCCTCGCCCGCGGTGCCCTCGGTCGGGCCGAGCACCTCGCGCACGCACTCCGACGCCCAGTCGAACTGGAAGGCCTCCAGACGGCGTTGCAATGCCTGCCCGGTGGAGACGTCCCGCATCCAGCCGGAGGTGAGCCCGAAGACCCGGTCGGCGGCCAGGCCCGCGGCGGAGAGCGCGAAGCCGACGTAGCCCCAGCCGGTGCCGTGCGGGAAGGCCCCGGCCAGGTCGAGCAGCGGGGCGGTCACCCCGCCCGCCGCGAAGCCGGCCGTGGCGAACCGCAGCAGGCGCGCCCAGCGGCGCTTCCAGATCCGGTCCCGGCGGTACCACTCGATCGCCTCGACCGCCCGCTCCTCGGACCACCGGTAGAGCTCCTCCAGCCGCTCGGCGGGTTCGCCCCAGTCCCCGAGCGGGAACTGGCGGGTGCTCAGATCGGCTCGGCGGCGGGTGGAGGCGCGTCGGACGACGGCGGTGACGGGCTGGTCCTCCTCACCGATCTCCTTGCCCCAGGCACTCTCCTCGGGCTGCATTTCCGGCTGGCTCACCTGTGGGGCTCCCTGTGGCGGGCGGACTGCTGGTTCTGTCGGCGCAACGGCTGACGTGGTGTCCGCCGGTGGTTCTCCAACAGCACTTCTTACCGCCAAATGGCTGACCGTGGGGGCGCTTCTCCGGTGATCGTTACCGGTTTCGGCCAACGGAACCCGAGGTGGGCCGGTTGCGGGAGGCGGCGAGATTTCACCCGTCCGAGCGAGGGTCCGGTGACCCGCCGTCGTGACCCGGCCACCCACCGCCGAACCACCTCCGCCCGACTTGGAGGATCCTCCGACGCGCTCGGCGTACGGAGCCCTCCGCCTGGAGGATCCGACGGGACCGGAGAGCGGCCGGAACAGGCCACCGACTACGCTGCCAGGCGTGAAGGTCCTCGTCATCGGCGGCGGCGCCCGCGAACACGCCCTGTGCCGCTCCCTGTCCCAAGATCCCGCAGTGACCGAACTGCACTGTGCCCCGGGCAACGCCGGGATCGCGCAGATCGCCGCGGTCCACCCGGTCGACCAGCTCGACGGTGCTCAGGTCGCCGCGCTGGCCGGCCGGCTCGGCGCCGCCCTGGTCGTGGTCGGTCCGGAGGCCCCGCTGGTGGCCGGCGTCGCGGACGCCGTGCGCGCCGCCGGCATCCCGGTGTTCGGCCCGTCCGCCGCCGCCGCGCAACTGGAGGGCTCGAAGGCCTTCGCCAAGGACGTGATGGCCGCGGCCGGCGTGCCCACCGCGCGCTCCTACGTCTGCACCACCGCCGCCGAGGCCGCCGAGGCGCTGGACGCCTTCGGCGCCCCGTACGTGGTGAAGGACGACGGCCTGGCCGCCGGCAAGGGCGTCGTGGTCACCTCCGACCGCGAGGCCGCGCTGGCGCACGCCGCCGCCTGCGAGCGCGTGGTCATCGAGGAGTACCTGGACGGCCCCGAGGTCTCGCTGTTCGCGATCACCGACGGCACCACCGTCGTCCCGCTCCAGCCCGCCCAGGACTTCAAGCGCGCGCTGGACGGCGACGAGGGCCCCAACACCGGCGGCATGGGTGCCTACTCGCCGCTGCCGTGGGCGCCGGCCGGGCTGGTCGAGGAGGTCCTGGAGACCGTCCTCCAGCCGACCGTGGACGAGCTGCGCCGCCGCGGCACCGAGTTCTCCGGCCTGCTCTACGCGGGCCTGGCGCTCACCTCGCGCGGCACCCGGGTGATCGAGTTCAACGCCCGCTTCGGCGACCCGGAGACCCAGGTCGTGCTGGCCCGGCTGCGCACCCCGCTGGCGGGCGTGCTGCTGGCCTCCGCCGACGGGACCCTGGACCAGCTGGAGCCGCTGCGCTGGGACGAGGGCGCGGCCGTCACCGTGGTCGTCGCCTCCGAGGGCTACCCGGCCGCCCCGCGCACCGGAGACCCGATCGAGGGCCTGGCCGAGGCCGAGGCGGACGGCACCGCGTTCGTGCTGCACGCCGGGACGAAGGCGGACGAGGACGGCCGGGTGCTCAGCGCCGGCGGCCGCGTCCTGTCGGTCACCGCGACCGGCGCCGACCTGGCCGAGGCGCGCGAGCGCGCGTACGCCGCGGTGGACCGGATCTCCCTCAAGGGCGGCCAGCACCGCACCGACATCGCGCTCAAGGCGGCCACCGCCTGAGGCCGGCCCGTCCACGCCCTCCGCGGCCCCCGTGCGAACCGCTCGCACGGGGGCCGCGGTGCGTCGGAGCCGGCGGTGCGCGGGGCGGCCCCGGCGGGGCGGGCCGGCTCCGGACGAGCGGGTCCGCCGGTCAACCCCAAGGGCGCAGCCTCCCGGGCGTTTCGCGGCCGGAGCGGCCGCGGGGGCGGACGTACCGTTCGGCCGACGGATTCCAGCCCATCGGGTGACAGCACCCGCATCCGGCTGACGCGACCGGCCGCCCGGCCTTATGGTGCGCTGGATCGCGGTGCGCGGGGCCCGCGCGCCGGGGTCGCCGCCGGGTAGCGGTGCTCTCACGGGGGGATGCTGGACGGCGTCCGGCCGGGCGGTCGTCCGGGTGCTTCGCACCGGACCGGTCGCCGGCGGCCGGGCGGCGTCACCGGAACAACTGGGCGGTGTCACCGGGACGAGTGGAAACCGGGGTGATCCGGAACATCCACCCGGACCGGGGCGTCGAAAATGTCAGTAGCGCCACGCAGCATGCACTACCGGGGATCGGACACCTCCGCTTCCCGGTCGGAACTGATCGTTTCGAGTCGGCTCAGGGCCCGAAGCCGGGCGCCCGAGGGCTCCGAAGGGGGTGCCGCACCGTATGGCCGTTGTCGACACCGCGCGCGCTCATGCCCAGGCGGTCCTGCGGGTCCGAGGCCTCGCCCGGGCCGCCGCCGTCCTGCCCGCCGCCGTCGCGGTGGTCCTGCTCGCGGGCCGGTTCACCGGCCGGATAGGCGCGCCGGGGGCCGCCGACGCGGCGGGCTGGGACGCCGCACGCTGGGCGGTCTGCGCGGTCGCCGCGCTGACCCTCCTGGTGGCCGGGCTCACCGCCCGCGCCCTGCGCCGGGCCGTGCCGCCGCGCACCCCGGCCGTCCCGCTGGACCGGGCCGAGGCCCCCGAGCTGTACCGGCTGATCGACGAGCTGGCGGACCGGCTGGCCGTGCCGGCGCCCTCGGCCGTCGCCCTCACCCCGGACTGCGACAGCTGGCTGGAGGACCTCCCGCAGGCCCGGCGGACGGCCGCGGCGCGTCCGCCGAAGGGCGCCCCCGGGGCGCCCGCTCCCGTCCTGGTGATCGGCTCGCCCTTCCTGTGGTGGATGCGGGCCGGCGAGCTGCGCGCCCTGCTCGCCCCCGTGGTGGCCGGCACCGCCGCCTCCGCAGACCCGGAGATCGCCGCCGCCCGGCGCTTCCTGCGCAGTCTGGACGCCTGCCTGGACTCCGGCGGCGGCACGGCCCCCGGCCTCGGCGGCGGCACCCTGGCCGCCCCGCCCCGGCCGCCCCGGGGCGGTCCGGCCGCGCTCGCGGACCGGGTCGTCCGCCGGATCGTCCGCCGCCTGCTCGGCGCCTGCCGGGGCCACTCCGCCGAGCTGGAGCGCTCGGTCGCGAGCTGGGCCTCCGAACAGGCCAGGACGGTTGACTACGGCCTGCGGATCGCCGCCCAGGAACAGGTCGGCCTGGCCTACGCGGGCTGGGACCGGCTGCTCACCAGGGTCGCGCTGCCCGCCTGGCGGCTCGGCCGCCACCCGGCGCACCTCAACGCCGGCGTGGTCTCCGCGCTCACCGAGCTGTCCCGGCGCGACCGGCTGGCCGACGGCTACGGCAGCCGGCTCGGCGACCGCCCCGCCTGCGACCTGCTGGAGGAGCCCGGCACCGTCGACCGGGCGGTCTCCCGGCTCGCCGCCGAGCTGTTCTTCGGCCGCCCGGCGGCCGGCGCCTGGCACGAACTGGAGTGGGTCGACTACCCGGCCGAGGCGGTGGACGCCGGCTGGCGGGCGGGCGCCGCCGCCCTGCAGACCGCCCTGGACCGGCTCGCCCCGCAGGCCCGCCCGGGCGCCCCGACCCTCACCCGGCTGCTGGGCCGGCTCGCCGAGGGCGACGGCGAGCTGCTGGCCGCCGCGCTCGCCGCCCAGCTGGCCCGCACCACCGCCCCGGCCCCGCTGCTCGAACCCGACCGCAGCGGCCGCGACCTGCTGGTCGAGCACGTCACCGCGATGGTCTGCTGCGCCGCCGTGGACACCGCGGGCGGCGCCCCCGGCCTGGACTGGCTGGACGGCCCGGTGCTGCTGCTCGGCGGGGTGCGCCGCACCGACCTGGCCGGCCCGGTCGCCCAGGCCGTCGAACAGGGCCAGGACGGTCCGCTGCGCGCCTGGCTGGACGCCGCCGACGTCCGTCTCGAGAAACCCGTCCGCCTCTGACGTCCCAGGTGTCCCGGGAGGGCGCTCGGCACCCCCGTACGCGCCCCCAAATGGGCCGGCCGCCGGGAGTCCTCGCAGGCCGGAGGCCCTGCCCGGGAGGCGCGCGAGATTCCCTGCACCAATTGCTACCGGAGGGTGACGTTGCGCCAGCAGTCTGTGGTGTATTAGACCGCACGCACATCCGGGGGGCACGTGCCAACCGGGCGGAAGTGCACCTGGGAGGGGCGCGTGGGGACCGAACTCAACGGCCGCTGGGAGTCGGGGACGCACGCCTACAGCGTCTCCGACCCCTTCGGCCAGGGCCCGCTGCCCTGGCTGCGCAGCCCGGACCAGTACCTGGCCGGGGCGGAGGGCGCCGTCCCCTGGTACGTCTCGGTGGACGCGCCGGGCCAGCAGCCGCTGGCCGCGGGGGCCCGGCCCAAGCCCACGGTCGGCAGCCCCCAGGGCGCCAACGACGTGGACCAGCAGATCAAGGGCTTCGCCTCGGCCGGGGTGGTCCGCCCCGGCGGCTCGGTGGACTTCCGGGTCACGGTGAACCCGCCCCGCGAGTTCACCGTGGACGTCTTCCGGATCGGCCACTACGGCGGCGACAACGCCCGCCACATGACGTCCAGTCCGCTGATCTCCGGCCTCGCCCAGCCCGCCCCGCTGGTGGTCGACCGGACGGTCTCCTGCCACCACTGGTGGCACTCCTGGCGGCTCCAGATCCCGGTGCACTGGAAGCCCGGCTCGTACGTCGCCGTGCTGACCACCGCCGACATGCTGCACCGCAGCCACATCCCGTTCACCGTCCGGGACTTCGAGGACCAGGCGCACACCGCCGAACTGCTCCTGGTGCTCCCGGACGTGACCTGGCAGGCGTACAACCTGTTCCCCGAGGACGGCCGCACCGGCGCCAGCCTCTACCACGCCTGGGACGGGCGGGGCGGCCTGGTCGGGGAGCCGGAGGCGGCCGTCACCGTCTCCTTCGACCGCCCGCACGCCACCGCCGGACTGCCGCTGCACGTCGGCCACGCGTACGACTTCATCCGCTGGGCCGAGCGCTACGGCTACGACCTCTCGTACGCGACCGCCACCGACCTGCACGCCGGCCTGGTGGACCCGTCCCGGCACCGGGCGCTGGTCTTCCCCGGCCACGACGAGTACTGGTCCGAGCCGATGCGCCGGGCCGCCGAGCGGGCCAGGGACGGCGGCACCTCGCTGGTGTTCCTCTCCGCCAACACCATGTACTGGCGGGTCGAACTGTCCGCCGCCGCCTCCGGCGAGCCCAACCGGCTGCTCAACTGCCGCAAGCGGCAGAAGGTCGGCCCCGGCAGCCCGGCCGCCGGGGCGCCCGGCGCGGCCAGCGCGCTGTGGCGGGACGCGGGCGAGCCCGAGCAGCAGTTGCTCGGGGTGCAGTACTCGGGGCGGGTCGCCGCGCCCGTCCCGCTGGTCGCCCGGCACACCGCGCACTGGCTCTGGGACGGCACCGGCCTCCAGGAGGGCGACGAACTGCCCGGGCTGGTGGCCGGCGAGGCCGACCGCTACTACCCCAAGGTGGCGCTGCCCGACCACATCGAGCGGGTGCTGCTGGCGCACTCGCCCTACCAGGACCTGTCCGGCCGCACCCGCTTCCAGGAGACCTCGCTGTACCGGGCGCCCAGCGGCGCGTACGTCTTCGCGGCCGGCACCTTCGCCTGGTCGCCCGCGCTGGGGCGCCCCGGCCTGACCGACGAACGGATCCAGCGGGCCACCGCCAACCTGTTGGACCGGCTCTGCAAGAACTAGCCGGCCCGGCGGCCGGAGGACCGGCGGACGGCTGCCCGGGAACCGGCGGACGGTGGCCCGGGAACCGGTGTTCGGCGGTCGTGAAAGACTGCGGGGGCAGTGACCTCCCCTTTCGCGGGGCCCCCGCCCGCGAACGACCCCTGAGGACTGAGACACCTTGAGCGGATTTGTCACCAAGCCCGAGCCGGTCCAGGTACCCGGCCTGGTCCACCTGCACACCGGCAAGGTGCGCGACCTCTACCGCACCGAGTCGGGCGAACTGGTCATGGTGGCCAGCGACCGGACGTCCGCCCACGACTGGGTGC
This sequence comes from Kitasatospora sp. NPDC096204, assembly GCF_044763205.1. Lineage (NCBI taxonomy): Bacteria > Bacillati > Actinomycetota > Actinomycetes > Kitasatosporales > Streptomycetaceae > Kitasatospora > Kitasatospora sp. NPDC096204. The sequence continues at coordinate 15,627 of NZ_JBIWFT010000047.1, read as the reverse complement.
TGCCGAACGAGATCCCGGACAAGGGCCGCATCCTCACCCAGCTGTCGCTGTGGTGGTTCGAGCGGATCGCCGACATCGTCCCCAACCACGTGATCTCCACCGAGGTCCCGGCCGGCGCCCCGGCCGACTGGAAGGGCCGCACGCTGGTCTGCCGCAGCCTGGAGATGGTCCCGGTCGAGGCGGTCGCCCGCGGCTACCTGGCCGGCTCCGGCCTGGCCGAGTACAACGAGAGCCGCACGGTCTGCGGCATCGCGCTGCCGGAGGGCCTGGAGAACAGCTCCGAGCTGCCCGGCCCGATCTACACCCCGGCGCTCAAGGCCGAGGTCGGCGAGCACGACGAGAACGTCTCCTACGAGGAGACCGCCCGCCGGATCGGCGCCGAGCTGGCCGCCCAGCTGCGCCGCACCACCCTGGACGTCTACGCCCGGGCCCGGGACATCGCCCGCGGGCGCGGCATCATCCTGGCCGACACCAAGTTCGAGTTCGGCCTGCTGGACGGCGAGCTGGTGATCGGGGACGAGGTGCTCACCCCGGACTCCTCCCGCTACTGGCCGGCCGACGAGTACCAGCCGGGCCGCTCGCAGTCGTCCTTCGACAAGCAGCTGATCCGCGACTGGCTGGTCTCCCCGGCCTCCGGCTGGGACCGCCACAGCGAGCAGCCGCCGCCCGCGCTGCCGGCCGAGATCGTCGAGCGGACACGCGCCAAGTACATCGAGGTGTACGAGCGGCTCACCGGGACCACCTGGGCCTGAGTCCGTCCGGATCGCCCGCGAGCGCCGGGGACTCCTGGGGCGTGTCCGACACGCCCCTAGATCCAGCCGTGCTCGCGGGCGATCCGCACCGCCGCGTGCCGGTTCTCCGCGCCGAGCTTGGTGGCCGCCGAGGACAGGTAGTTGCGCACGGTGCCCGGGGAGAGCGAGGCCCGCTCGGCGATCCCGGCGACCGTGGTGCCGTCGGCGGCCAGCTCCAGGACGTCCGTCTCGCGCGGGGTCAGCGGGCTCTCGCCGGCGCTGATCGCGTCCGCCGCCAGCTCCGGGTCCACGTACCGGCCGCCGGAGCGCACGGTGCGGATGATGCCGGCCAGGTCCGCCGCCGAGACGGTCTTCGGCAGGAAGCCGCGGATCCCGACCTCCAGCGCCCGCTTCAGGTAGCCCGGGCGGCCGTGGCCGGTGACGATCATGCAGCGGCAGTCCGGCAGCACCACGCGCAGCTGGGCGGCCACCTCGATGCCGTCCTTGCCCGGCATCTGGAGGTCCAGCACCGCGACGTCCGGTCGGTGCGCCAGCGCCATCGCCAGCGCCTCCGTACCGGAGCCGGCCTGGGCGACCACCTCGATGTCGTCCTCCAGCGAGAGCAGCGCGGCCAGCGCGCCCCGGATCAGGTGCTCGTCGTCGGCGAGCAGGACGCGGACGGACGCGGCGTTCTCGGTCATCGGGCGGGCCTTCCTCAGCGGGGGAGCGGGACGGTGGCGAGCATCCGGAAGACGCCCGCCTCGGCGGCCGGTACGGTCAGCTCGCCTTCGTGGGCGGCGAGCCGCTCGCGCAGCCCGCGCAGCCCGGTGCCGCTGCCCTGGGACGGGAACGGGACGTCGGGCACCCCGTCATTCTCCAGTTCCAGCACGGCCCGTCCGTCCTCGGTCCGCAGCCGGATCAGGCAGCGGCCGGCCTCGCTGTGCCGCAGCACGTTGGTGGTGGCCTCGCGGATCACCCAGCCGAACACCGACTGGACCGGGGGCGGCAGCTCGTCGGCGTGCTCGCCGAGGTCGATCTCGCAGGCGACGTCGGCCGAGCGCAGCACCGCCCGGGCGCCGATCGCCTCGGCGTGCAGGTCGGCGGTGCGGTAGCCGCGGATGACGTCCCGGACCTCGCGCTGCGACTCCTGGGCGATCTTCTGCACCTCGGCCATCTGGTCGGCGGCCTCCTCGCGCCCCCGGCGGGCGAGCCGGACGGCGAGCTCGCTCTTCAGCGCGATGGTGGTGAGGTTGCGGCCCATCACGTCGTGCAGGTCACGGGAGAAGCGCAGTCGCTCCTCGGCGACGGCCAGCCGGGACTGGGCCTCGCGGGCGGCGTCGAGTTCCCAGACCACCGAGGTCAGCCAGGCGAAGCTGCGGCAGGTCCCGCCGAGGACGGGCAGCATGACCAGGGAGCCGATCAGCAGCCCGGCGGTGCCGGCGAGGCCGTATCCGGCCAGCACCATCGCCGGCGCGATCAGCAGGAACCCGCCGAGGGCGGCCAGCGAGGCCCGGGGGATCGACAGTCCGATGGACGCCGGGCCGAAGGCGATGGCGAGCAGGAGGGTCGCCATCGTGGCGGTGAACGCCATTCCGGACCGGCCGTCCACCCCGTCGGCGTGCGGTCCGAGCAGCAGGATGGCCCAGGAGCCGGCCACCGCGAACGCGCCGTTGGCGGCCAGCCAGCGCAGGTGGTCGGTGGGGCGCTTCAGGTAGTGGTCGAGCGAGGTGCGGCAGGCCCGCAGGCCCAGCAGCGTGGAGGCGAGCGAGACCAGCAGGGCGATCCGGACCGTCCCGACGGAGTCCGGCAGGTCGGCCCGGGCCCCGGCGGAGAGCAGGGTGATCGGGAGCAGCAGCAGCGGCAGCGTGTAGAGCGACCAGCGGAAGTACAGCTCGGTGCGCCGGGGCTTGCTCAGGCTCGTCCAGCTGCGAAGCGGTGACCGCATTCTCAAATTCTTCCGCCCCAGTTCGATCACGATCTTGCCGGTGTCTTCATATCAGAGGCACGGAAGGCGTTCATCCGTCGGATGAACGCCTTCCGTGCGCGGTGCCCTTCGGGTCAGCGGCGCGGCTCCCAGTGGAAGTAGCGCACCGCGCCCCAGACGGCCAGGCCCAGCCAGATGGTCCCGGTGACCAGGTGCGAGCCGGCGGCGCCCCAGGAGCCGGCGAAGCCGGTCGCGGCGGCCGAGCCGTCGGTGCCGAACCAGCCGACCCGGATCAGCTGGAAGGCGGGGGTGGTCGGCAGCAGGCGGCAGATGTCGGCCAGCTGCTTGGGCATGACCTCCAGCGGGACGAACAGGCCGGAGCCGAGCTGCATCACCAGCATGACCGGCAGGGTGGTGATGCCCGCGCTCTCCACGGTCTTGGTGAAGGCGCTGGACAGTGCGGCCAGGGCGATCATGGTGGCCAGCGCCAGCAGCAGGCCGACCAGCATCAGCACCGGGTTGACCGGAACGGCCAGGTGCAGGCCGAGGCTGCCGCCGATCCCGATCAGGGCGGCCATCATCAGCGCGAGCGCGAGCGAGGGGACGGCGGTGCCGAGCAGGATCTCGATGTCCCGGGCCTCGCCGGTGCGCAGCCGCTTGAGGACCAGCTCACCGCGCCGTCCGACGTACGCGGCGGTCAGGTTGTAGTACACGACGAAGGCCAGGATCATCCCGACCGAGCCGTAGACCAGCAGCGAGTCGACGTCCAGCCCGGGGTTGGACTCGGCCTGCTTCGACAGCGCGCTCTGCAGGGTGAAGACCAGCACCAGCGGCAGCACCAGGGCGGTGAACAGGGCCGTGCGGTTGCGCATCAGCAGGGTGGCCTCGGCCCGGCCGAGGGCGAGCAGTCGGCGGACGGTGGTGCTCTGCGGACCGGCGGTGGCGGCGGTGGGGGCGGCGGTGGTCATCGGGCGGATCCGATCAGGCGGCGGCGGGCGGGGCGGGTGGCGGCGGGCGCCTGCGGGGGGCTCTGGTGGGCGGCTTCGGAGGCGATCGCGAGGAAGGCCTCCTCCAGCGAGGCGCTGCGGGCGTCCAGGGCGCCGAGTGCGATCCCGTGGTGCCGGGCCCAGCCGAGCAGGTCGGTGAGGGTGTCCTGGAGCCCGAGGGTCTGCACGGTGATCTTGCGGCCCTCGACGCCGATCTCGGCCCCGGCCAGGACGGGCAGTGCCGTCCCGGTGAAGTCGGGAAGCTCGAAGCTGATCCGGGCGGGCCGGCCGGCGATCACCTCGGCGACGGTGCCGGAGGTGACGACCCGGCCGCCGTGCATGATGGCCAGCCGGTCGGCCAGCTCCTCGGCCTCCTCCAGGTAGTGCGTGGTGAGCAGCACCGTGGTGCCCTGGGCGCGCAGCTCGCGGACCAGCTGCCAGACGGCGGCGCGCGCCTCCGGGTCGAGACCGGTGCTCGGCTCGTCCAGGAAGAGCACCTCGGGGCGGCCGAGCAGGGCCATCGCGAGGTCCAGCCGGCGCTTCTCGCCGCCGGACAGCTGCTTGACCCGGACGTTCGCCCGGTGGCCGAGGCCGACCAGCTCCAGCGCCTCCGCCACCGGGCGGGCGCCGCTGGTCATCCCGGCCCAGGCGCGGCCGGTCTCGGCGGCGGTGAGCTCGCCGGGGAAGCCGCCCTCCTGGAGCATGATGCCGATCCGCGGGCGGACGGCGGCGCGCTCCTTGAAGGGGTCCCGGCCGAGCACCCGGACGGTGCCGCCGGTGGGCGCGGCCAGGCCCTCGATGACCTCCATGGTGGAGGTCTTGCCGGCCCCGTTGGTGCCGAGCAGGGCGAACAGCTCGCCGCGGCGGACGGTCAGGTCCACGCCGCGCACGGCGTGGTACCCGGAGGTGCCGCCGCCGTAGTGGCGGTGCAGGTCGGTGACCTCGATCACGTCGTCGCTGGGGCGGGAGGGCCGGCTCGTTTCCATGCCTCAAGCCTTCCGCCGACCGGGCCGCGCGGGCAGTGCGCACCGTCATGACATCGCGGTGCGGATGCACGGGTCGGCGATGACAAATGTCATGGGCCGATTTGCCGGGGAATGCCGAAGGGCCCCCTCGAGTGAGGGGGCCCTTCGTATCGGAGCGGACGACGAGATTCGAACTCGCGACCCTCACCTTGGCAAGGTGATGCTCTACCAACTGAGCCACGTCCGCAGGTCAAACTATTGAGTTGTGCTGTGCTCGCGCACTGCGAGCGGACGACGAGATTCGAACTCGCGACCCTCACCTTGGCAAGGTGATGCTCTACCAACTGAGCCACGTCCGCACGGTGCCTGGTGGGGCACCCGCCGCCTCTTCGGATCTCTCCGTTGCGGCGACGAGGAATACTCTACAGCATCTTTCGGGGTGGTCGCCCCACCCTTTCGGTCCGGGCGGGCGGGGCGACCGGGGAGCGGTGTCCCCGCGGGGCTCAGTTCGCCTCGGCGAACGCCTCGTACACGTGCTTGGGGATGCGGCCGCGGGCCGGCAGCTCCATCCCGCGGGACAGCGCCCAGGCTCGGACGGCGGCCGGGTCCGGGGTGAGGGCCGTGCGGCGGAAGGACTTTCCGGTGCGGCTCTGGCGGCGGCCGGCGGCGACGAACGGAGCGAGGGCCTCCCGCAGCTTTTCCGCGTTGTCCACGGACAGGTCGATCTCGTACGACTTCCCGTCGACGCCGAAGTGGACGGTTTCCGCGGCGGCGCCGCCGTCCAGGTCGTCGGAGAGCGTGACAACTACACGCTGAGCCATGGGTGTCAATCCTCTCGGCAATTCGGCCGCCGGTCCGAGGGGGTACCGAGGCCTGATGTGCACCAACTCGCCCAAGCGCGTACGGGCAGGCCGGGCGGCCCGCCTGATACGCAGCACTTGCCGCGACAGGTGGCCCTATTCTGCACCCGAAGGGGGCCGAAATCGAAGAGTCCGGCATTCTTTTCCGGATATTCACGTCTCTTCGCGGGGTTCCGGGATACCGATGTGCGGGACGGGCGGATCTGTCCCCAAGTGCCGTATTCGGGTGTTCTCCCGGCGGCGTCGTTCCGGGGGCCGAATCCGGGGAAACCGGTCGGCCCTGGCGGGCGGCGGGGGGCCCGGATCCCTTGCGGCGTAAGGGTCTGGAGTCTACGCGCGTCGCTATCCCCGGCCAGCAATCCTGCCCGAAACCACGGGTAGTCTGGGGTTCCCCCGCCTCACCGAAGACACCACCGGGAGTGCCAGTGGCACGCGTCGTAGTCGACGTCATGCTCAAGCCGGAGATCCTCGACCCCCAGGGACAGGCGGTGCAGCGTGCACTGCCCCGTCTCGGATTCACCGGGATCGCCGACGTCCGCCAGGGCAAGCGTTTCGAGCTGGATGTGGAGGGCCCGGTCGACGACGCGGCGCTCGCCCGTATCCGCGAAGCCGCCGAGACCTTTCTCGCCAACACCGTGATCGAGGACTTCACCGTCCGGGTCGAGGAGGAGGGCAAGTGACCACCCGCGTCGGCGTCGTCACTTTCCCCGGCTCCCTCGACGACCGCGACGCCCAGCGGGCGGTCCGTCTCGCCGGCGCCGAGCCGGTCGCCCTCTGGCACCGTGACAAGGATCTCCACCAGGTCGACGCCGTCGTCCTGCCGGGCGGATTCAGTTACGGCGACTATCTGCGCTGCGGTGCGATCTCCCGCTTCTCGCCGGTGATGGAGACCGTCATCGAGCAGGCGAAGCTCGGAATGCCGGTGCTCGGTATCTGCAACGGCTTCCAGGTGCTGTGCGAATCGCACCTGCTGCCCGGTGCGCTCCACCGGAACGACTCGCTGCACTTCGTCTGCCGCGACCAGAAGCTGCGCATCGAGAACGCCGGCACCGCCTGGACCCGGGATTACTCGGCGGGCCAGGAAATCGTCGTCCCGCTGAAGAACGGCGAGGGCCGCTTCGTCGCCGACGAGCGGGTGCTCGACGAACTGGAGGCGGAGGGCCGGGTCGTCGCCCGTTACCTCGACGTCAACCCGAACGGTTCGTACCGCGACATCGCCGGCATCACCAACGCCGCCGGCAATGTCGTCGGCCTGATGCCGCACCCGGAGCACGCCGTGGAGCCGCTCACCGGTCCGACCACCGAGGGCCTGGGCTTCTTCACTTCCGTCCTGAAGCAGCTGGTGAACGCCTGATGAGCCTCGACACCGTCAAGAACGCCGAGCAGACCCCGGACGCCGCCCAGCCCTGGGCCGAACTCGGCCTCAAGGAGGACGAGTACGCCCGCATCCGGGAGATCCTCGGCCGCCGCCCGACCGGCGCCGAACTCGCGATGTACTCGGTCATGTGGTCGGAGCACTGTTCGTACAAGAGCAGCAAGGTCCACCTGAAGCAGTTCGGCGAGAAGAAGCCGGATTCGGACGCGATGCTCGTCGGCATCGGCGAGAACGCCGGTGTCGTCGACGTCGGCCAGGGCTACGCGGTCACCTTCAAGGTCGAGTCGCACAACCACCCGTCGTACATCGAGCCCTACCAGGGCGCGGCCACCGGCATCGGCGGCATCGTGCGCGACATCCTGGCGATGGGCGCCCGTCCGGTCGCCGTGATGGACCCGCTGCGCTTCGGTGCGGCCGACCACCCGGACACCCGGCGCGTGCTGCCCGGGATCGTCGCGGGCATCGGCGGCTACGGCAACTGCCTGGGCCTGCCGAACATCGGCGGCGAGGTTGTCTTCGACTCCTGCTACCAGGGCAACCCGCTGGTCAACGCGCTGTGCGTGGGCGTCATGAAGCACGAGGACATCCACCTCGCGCAGGCCTCCGGCGCCGGCAACAAGGTCATCCTGTACGGCGCCCGGACCGGTGGCGACGGCATCGGCGGCGTCTCGGTGCTCGCCTCCGAGACCTTCGACGACACCAAGCCGGCCAAGCGCCCGGCCGTCCAGGTCGGCGACCCGTTCCAGGAGAAGCTCCTGATCGAGTGCACCCTGGAGATCTTCCGGGAGAAGCTCGTCAAGGGCATCCAGGACCTCGGCGGGGCCGGTCTGTCCTGCGCCACCAGCGAGCTGGCCTCGGCCGGCTCCGGCGGCATGCGGATCGAGCTCGACACCGTGCACCTGCGCGACCACACGCTCTCGCCGGAGGAGATCCTCATGAGCGAGTCGCAGGAGCGCATGTGCGCGATCGTGGAGCCCGACAAGGTCGACCGCTTCCTGGAGATCTGCGAGAAGTGGGACGTCATCGCCAACGTCATCGGTGAGGTGACCGACGGTGAGCGCCTGGAGATCTACTGGCACGGCGATCTCGTGGTGGACGTCCCGCCGCGCACCGTCGCCCACGAGGGCCCGACCTACGAGCGTCCGTACGCCCGCCCGAGCTGGCAGGACGCGCTGCAGGCCGACGCCCCGACCGCCGAGCGGCTGGCCCGCCCGACCACCGGCGAGGGCCTCAAGGCCGACCTGCTGAAGGTCACCAGCCACCCGAACCAGGCCTCCAAGTCCTGGATCACCAACCAGTACGACCGCTACGTGCTGGGCAACACGGTGCTCGCCTCCGGCGAGGACTCGGGCATGATCCGGATCGACGAGGAGACCAACCTCGGCGTCTCGGTCGCCACCGACGGCAACGGCCGCTTCGCCAAGCTGGACCCGTACACCGGCGCCCAGCTGGCCCTGGCCGAGGCGTACCGCAACGTCGCGGCCGGCGGTGCCAAGCCGCTCGCCGTCTCCGACTGCCTCAACTTCGGCTCCCCCGAGGACCCGGACGTGATGTGGCAGTTCGCCGAGGCCACCCGCGGCCTGGCCGACGCCTGCCTGGTGCTCGGCACCCCGGTCACCGGCGGCAACGTCTCGCTGTACAACCAGACCGGCGAGGTCGCCATCCACCCGACCCCGGTGGTCGCGGTGCTCGGCGTGATCGACGACGTCACCCGGCGCACCCCGCTGGCCTTCGCCGAGGAGGGGCAGCTGCTCTACCTGCTCGGCGACACGGCGGACGAGCTCGGCGGCTCGGCCTGGTCGCAGGCGGTCCACGACCACCTCGGCGGCCTGCCGCCCAAGGTGGACCTGGAGCGCGAGCGGCTGCTCGGCGAGATCCTGATCGCCGCCTCGCGCGACGGCATGATCGACGCCGCGCACGACCTGTCCGACGGCGGTCTCGGCCAGGCGCTGGTGGAGAGCTGCCTCAAGGGCGGTCACGGTGCGCGCATCGTCGTGCCCGAGGGCCAGGACCCGTTCGTCCTGCTGTTCTCGGAGTCGGCCGGCCGCGCCGTCGTGGCGGTGCCGCGCAGCGAGGAGCTGCGGTTCAACGACATGTGCACCGCGCGTGGCCTCCCGGCCACCCGGATCGGTGTCGTGGACGGCGACAGCCTGGACGTCCAGGGCCAGTTCAGCGTCTCGCTGGCGGAACTGACGGAGGCTCACACCGGCGTCATCGAGGCCCTGCTGGCCTGACGCACGGTTCCCGAGGGGCGGGTGGTTCTCTGGTGAACCACCCGCCCCTCGGCGTATGTTGACGCCCATGCCTGCCAAGTCCCGTACGTATCAGCCGCAGAAGGTGAGCGCCGCGTTGGTGGCGCAGAGCGAGGCGGTGCGCGATGTCGTGCACCGGCTGACGGATTCCGACCTCGACCGGACGACCCGGCTCGGCGCCTGGAAGGTGCGCGAGCTGGTGACCCACGTGAGCCTGGCGCTGAGCCAGCTGCTGGGTGTGCTGAACTCGCCGGTGCCGGACGGGCCGGCGCTCCCACTGGCCGACTACGCGGCGATGGCCGCGACGATGGCCGAGTTCGTCGACAGCGCGACCACGGAGCACGCGGAGATCGGCTTCGCCGGCTCGGCCAAGGAGGTGGCCGCCGAGTTCGACCGGTCGCTCGACGCCGTGCGGGCGGAGCTCGACGGGCCGGCCGTGGCGGACCCGGAGCGGAAGGTCACCTTCCTGACCGGACATCCGATGCTCCTGACCGAGTACCTGGTGTCCCGGCTGGTCGAGGCCGTGGTGCATGCCGACGACCTGGCCGACGCGCTCGGCCTGGAGGCCTTCCCGCACGACCCCCAGGCCCTCGCCGCCGTCTCCCGGATGCTGGCCGACGCCCTCGCCGGGCAGGTGCCCGGCGGCGCGGTCGAGCTGCGGGTCCCGCCGTACGCGGTGGTCCAGGCGGTGCCGGGGCCGAAGCACACCCGGGGCACCCCGCCCAACGTGGTGGAGACCGATCCGCTGACCTGGATCCGGCTGGCCACCGGCCGGCTCGACTGGGCGGCGGCGGTGGAGTCGGCCAAGGTGTCCGCCTCGGGGGAGCGCAGCGACCTGCGGGCCTACCTGCCGGTGCTCGGCTAGGACTTCGGCCGGCGGGCCGCCCGGACCCTAGGGGACGGACGGCCCGCTGAGGTACACGCCCTCCGCCGAGTACGGCCAGGCGTTGGGCGCGCAGCCCTTGAGGCCGTAGATCTGCTGCATCATCGCGGGCGCGGGCTTGCCCTCGCCCGGGCAGCTCTCGTGGCCGTGGCCGATCCGGTGGCCCACCTCGTGGTTGACGATCAGCGCCCGGTACTCCTCCAGCGGTCCGCTGAACTGGGGGGAACCGGTGTTCCAGCGCTTGGAGTTGACGAGCACCTGGTTGCCGACGTTGCAGTTGACCTCGCCGTGGGTGTCCAGGCCGGAGGCGCCGCAGATCCGGTCCACGGTGGCCGGGGAGGCGATCTTCACGGTGAAGTCGTACGGGCCGCTCGCGACCAGCTGGAAGCCGTTCTTGTGGTCGTTGGTCCAGCCGCGCTTGTCGCCGAGGATGCCGTGGATCTGCGCGGCGGCGGTCGGGGCGTCGATGCCGATGCCGTCCTCGACCTCCACCCGGTAGCGGCGCACGTTGCCGCGCCCGACCGGTTTGGCGGTGGCGGGGGCGACGGTGAAGGTGCCCGCGCCCATGGTGGGGCCGGGGTCGGGGCCGGCGGGGGCGGGCGGTGCCACGGGCGGCGGGGTGGCGGCCGGGGGCGGGGTCGGCTCCGGCGTGGCCGTGGCGGTCTGTTCGGCCGGCGGGGCGACCCGCGCCTGGGTGGTCGGGGTGGCGGCCGGGGTTCCCCCCGGGCGGTTCAGCACGACCGCCGTGGCACCCAGCACCAGCGCGGAGACCACCAGCGCCATGAGCATGCCAGGACCGAGTCTGCGCCGCGGTCGGCGGCGTCGGCGACCGCCCTTCCGGGGCGGTGCGGTGCGCCTGCCGACGGATCGGGCTGCGGACATGATCTTCACACTGGCATGGCGAACGGGTGAATGTCTACGTGCCTGGTGGGGAGGTTCGCCACCCCGGGGACGGTGCTCCGTCCGGGACGGCGGTTGACCCCTGCGTCTCGGGTGGCAGACTTCAGGGCATGGCGATTCACAGGAATCTTCTCGACGGTCCCGAACCGACCCTCCTCCCGGAGGAGGAGCGCCCCTACCGGATGCTGGCGGAGGAGTCGGCCTCCCCGACCCAGGTGGCGGCCGAGTTCCCGGTCTTCTGCCTGGCCTGGGCGATGCTCGCCGACGACGCCTTCGCGGCCGGACGGTACGTCGAGTCGTACGCCTACGCCCGGACCGGCTACCACCGTGGCCTGGACGCGCTGCGGCGCAACGGCTGGAAGGGCCACGGCCCGGTGCCGTGGGAGCACCGCGGCAACCGCGGCTTCCTGCGCTGCCTGGCGGCGCTCGCCCGGGCGGCCGGCGCGATCAAGGAGACCGAGGAGGAGGCCCGCTGCTGGCAGTTCCTGAAGGACAGCAGCGCGGAGGCGTACGCGGAGCTCAAGCAGTAACCACCCCGACGTGACGGGTGCCCCCGGCGGAGAAACCGCCGGGGGCACCCGTGTCTTCACGCTCGGGGCGCGGGTCCGCACGCTCGGGGCGCGGGTTTCCGCGCTCGGGGCGCTCGCTTCCGCGCTCGCGGCGCGGACCTCACTTCAGGCGCTTGCCCGCCGAACGCAGCTGCTCGGCGGCCTCGACCACGCGGGCGGCCATGCCGGCCTCGGCCAGCTTGCCCCAGGTGCGCGGGTCGTAGGTGTTCTTCTTGCCGACCTCGCCGTCGACCTTCAGCACGCCGTCGTAGTTGGCGAACATGTGGCCGGCCACCGGGCGGGTGAAGGCGTACTGGGTGTCGGTGTCCAGGTTCATCTTCACGACGCCGTTCTCCAGCGCGGTGGCGATCTCCTCGGCGCTCGAGCCCGAGCCGCCGTGGAAGACGAAGTCGAACGGGTCGGTCTTGCCGTACTGCTTGCCGATCGCGTCCTGGAGCTCGCGCAGCAGCTCCGGCTTCAGCACGACGTTGCCCGGCTTGTACACGCCGTGCACGTTGCCGAAGGAGGCGGCCAGCAGGTAGCGGCCCTTCTCGCCCAGGCCCAGCGCCTCGGCGGTGCGCACGGCGTCGTTGACGGTGGTGTACAGCTCGTCGTTGATCTCGTGGGTGACGCCGTCCTCCTCACCGCCGGTCGGGGTGATCTCGACCTCGAGGATGATCTTGGCGGCGGCGGCCTGGGCCAGCAGCTCCTGGGCGATGGCCAGGTTGTCGGAGAGGGTCTCGGCCGAGCCGTCCCACATGTGCGACTGGAACAGCGGGTTCTCGCCCCGGGCCACGCGCTCGGCGGAGACCGCCAGCAGCGGGCGGACGTAGCCGTCCAGCTTGTCCTTCGGGCAGTGGTCGGTGTGCAGCGCGACGGTGACGTCGTACTTGGCGGCGACGATGTGGGCGAACTCGGCGAGCGCGACGGCGCCGGTCACCATGTCCTTGTTGTGCTGGCCGCCCAGGAACTCCGCGCCACCGGTCGAGATCTGGATGATGCCGTCGCTCTCGGCCTCGGCGAAGCCACGCAGCGCGGCGTGCAGGGTCTGCGACGACGTGACGTTGATGGCCGGGTAGGCGAACTTGCCCGCCTTGGCCCGGTCCAGCATCTCGTTGTAGACCTCGGGAGTTGCGATGGGCATGCGATCCGCTCCTGTCGGGTTGCGGCGTACGGACGGTGCTGTCCGACGCTGTGTACGCCTTCGTGACGACTCCGTGCCGGCCCGCCGACGCGCGGCGTTGCGGTGTGGCTCTCCGGCACGTTCGAGGCGACCTCCGCGGTACGGCCATGAGGGTGGTGTGCCGTTGCGGACCGGACGCCTGTGCCATCTTCCCAGACTCGTGCCCGCAGGTCAGCAGGAGCCCGGCATGCGGAACGGCGCACGGCACGGGCGCACGGTGGGCTCCGGGTGGGCTCCGGGCGGCCCCGACGGGGGCCGGGAACGCTCCCGGCCGGGCACCGCGGGCGCGGTACGCCCGCGCTTCGCCGGCAAGGTGCGCCCGCTATCCTGCGCCCGTGGACTACAACCAGCTGGCCGTCAACCTGCTCGACGCCAAATCCCTGATCTCGTCCCTCGGCGCCATCGGGCTGATCGCGATCATCTTCGCGGAGACCGGCCTGCTGGTCGGCTTCTTCTTCCCGGGCGACTCGCTGCTCATCCTCGCGGGTGTCGCCGCCTCGAACGCCGCCTCCTCGGTGCTCGGCGACGGCGCCAAGCTGCCGATCGCCGTGCTGTTGATCGGCTGCCCGATCGCGGCGATCGCCGGCGCCCAGCTCGGGCACCTGATCGGCGCCAAGGTCGGGCCGAAGATGTTCGACAAGCCCGATTCGAAGATCTTCCGCCGCGAGTACGTGGTCAAGGCGGAGGAGTACTTCAACAAGTTCGGCTCCGGCAAGGCCGTGGTGCTGGCCCGCTTCATGCCGATCATCCGCACCTTCCTGAACCCGGTCGCCGGCACCCTGGAGATGCCCGCCCGGACCTTCTTCGTCTGGAACGTGATCGGCGGCGTGCTGTGGACCGAGTCCATGCTGCTGATCGGCTACTTCTTCGGTGACGCGCTCGCCCCGGTGATCGACAAGTACCTGATCCCGGCGGTGCTGCTGATCGTCCTGCTGTCGATCTCGCCGATCCTGGTCGAGGTCATGCGCGAGCGGAAGAAGAAGCGGGCCGGCGGTGCCGAGGCCGCCGGCGAGAGCCAGGTCCAGGTCGGCAACGGCCGGCACCGGCGGGGCTGAGGCCGACACCGGCCCCGGCGGGGCCGGGCGCCCGCCGCTCCGGACACGACGGAGGGCCGGTGCTGTTTCACGTGAAACAGCACCGGCCCTCCGTCGTTCGTCGTGCCGGGCGGGGTCAGAGACCCAGGTCGTCCAGGGTGTACGCGGTCACGTACTCCAGGCCCTCGGCCTCGACGGCGGCCGCGCCGCCGCGCTCCACGATCACCGCGACGCCGACCACCTCGGCGCCCGCCTCGCGCAGCGCCTCCACGGCGGTCAGCACCGAGCCGCCGGTGGTGGAGGTGTCCTCGACGGCCAGCACCCGGCGGCCCTTGACCTCCGGGCCCTCGATCCGGCGCTGGAGGCCGTGGGCCTTGCCGGTCTTGCGGACCACGAAGGCGTCCAGCTGCTGCCCGCGCGCGGCGGCGGCGTGCAGCATCGAGGCGGCCACCGGGTCGGCACCCAGGGTCAGACCGCCGACGGCGTCGTACTCCAGGTGCGAGGTCGCGTCCAGCATCACCCGGCCGACCAGCGGGGCGGCCACGCCGTCCAGCGTGATCCGGCGCAGGTCGACGTAGTAGTCGGCCTCCTTGCCGGAGGAAAGGGTGACCTTGCCGTGCACGACGGCCTTGTCCTTGATCTGTGCCAGCAGGGCGTCGCGGTCGTTGCTCATGAGCGTTCAGTCTAGGCCCTGGTGGGCCCCGCGGCTCTCCGGGCTCAGCGCCGGCGCAGCGCCCTGACCAGCACCACGGCACCGCCCAGCAGCGCCACCGAGCCGCCGATCACCCACGGCACCGCGCTGCGGCCGCCGGTGCCCGGTACCACGATCCCACCGGCCTCGCCGCCCCAGCGGGACGCCGCCCGGGCCCGCGCGCTGCGGGCGGGCAGCGCCGGGGCGTACGGGCCGCGCGGCGGGGCGTGGTCCACCTCCTCGGCGGACCGGCCGACGATGCTGCGGCGCACCGGGCCGGAGAGCACCGGCTCGTCCTCGTACGCGAAGAGCGGCTCGGCGGGGAGTTCCTCGGCGACGCCGTCCCGCTCGGCGGAGCCGTCCGCGCCCTCGCCGTCGACGTCGTCCTCGTCGTCGTCGGCGGAGCCGGTGGGCAGACCGAAGCGCTCGGCATCGGCGTCGGAGAAGGCGATCAGGTCGGAGAGGTCGTCGTCCAGGTCGTCACCGGGCTGGTCCTGGTGCTCCTCGATGAAGACCACACCGGCGTCGGCCCCGGCGGGGGCGGCGTCGTCCTCCTCCTGGTCCGGGTCCTGGTCCTGCGGCTGCTCGCCCTCCGGGGCGGCCAGCGCGGCGGCGAACCTGTCCAGCAGCCGGCGTCCGGTGGTGTCGAGGGTCTCCTCGTCGAACTCGGTCAGCCGGCCGGTGGCGCTCAGGTCGCCGGTGAAGCGGATCGCCGCGGTGCCGTCCTCGGCGCCGTCCGCGACGCTGACCCGGACGGTGGCGGTCACCTCGCCGCTGCCCCGGGCCTCCTCGCCCTCGGCGAGCACCGTCAGCACGCCCTCCCGGCCCTCGATCAGCGACAGCACGCCCTTGTACGTGATCGTGGAGCCGCCGACCCGCAGCTTCAGCCGGCCGCTGATCTCCTCGGCCGCACCGGCGCCGACCGCGGCCGGCTCGGTGCTCAGCCCCGGCACACTCCGCGCCAGCAGCGCCGGATCCTGCAAGGCCTGCCGCACCAGCTCGGCGGACATCGGGACGACAACCTCATGCTCCATGCCACGGAGCCTACCGACTGCCCCCCGCCCGGTCCCTACCCACCACCATCCGATTTTCCCCGTCCCACCTGTTCCCTTGGCCGTCGCACCATCGCCCCGGCGGGGAGTGTCATGAATTCGGTGGACACCCTGATCAAGGGAGACACTGATGAGCTTGCTGGCGGATCACCGGATCGAGTCGGTTCCTGACGGATCGGTTTCGTCGGAGCCGGAAACGGCCGATGCCTTGGGCATGGGGCCGAGGAAGAATACTGGCGGATC
>NZ_JBIWFT010000046.1:0-67337 GCF_044763205.1 Kitasatospora sp. NPDC096204 | reverse complement strand
TCGGCACGCCAGGCTCAACGACCGGCACCCCACCGAGGTACCGGTCGCATCACCACATCATCCGAACTCGTTATGTGCGAAGGACGGGGCTAGCCCGGGCCGCGACACCACACGGCCGCCACACCACAGGGCCGCGGAACCGCCCACGGACGAACGGCGATCGGCCGGGCGCTCCCCCACGGAGCGCCCGGCCGATCGCCGTCACCGGTCCCTCAGGTCGCGGTCGGCGCCCCCGGGTGGGTGGCCCGCCCGCCGGACAGGTCGGCCAGCGGCGCGCTGCCCAGCACCCCGCCGAGCAGCCCGCCGGGGTTCGGGCTGGCCTTGGAGCCCGACCCCGCGCCGCCGGCGCCCGGGGTGCCGCGCGACGCGGGAGCGGTGCCGCCCGAGCCGCCCGCCGGGGCGGACGCGGCCGGGGAGGCGCCCGACCCGGCGTCCGCCTTGCCCGGGTGCCCCTTGCCGCTGGGCGTCGGGGTGGCCGGCTTGGCGGACGGCGTGCCGGGCGGGGTGGTCGCGCTCGCGCTCGGGGTGGGGGTGGCGGGGCGCGGCGCGGCGGGCGGGGGCGTGGTGGACGTGCCCTTGCCGCCGGGGGCTCCGGACGGGCTGCCGGACGGCCAGACCGGCGTGCCGTAGTCGGTGGCCGGGCGGTCCGGCGCCTGGTGCGCCCGGGCGCCGGTGCGGACGGCGGCGCCGAGCATCGAGCCGAGCAGCAGGGTCAGCCCGACCACGACCGTGGTGACGACGGTGCCGCGGCGCAGCACCCGGCGGCGCAGCGCCCCGGGCGCGTCCGCGCCGAACCGGCGCCAGGCCTCCAGGTTGAGCCGCCCGTCCAGCGAGGCGAACGGCGCCCCGGCGATCAGCAGCGGGCTCCACGCGGCGAGGAAGATCAGGTCCGGGGTGTCGTAGACCGGGACGGCCCGCCAGCTGACGGTGAACAGCAGCGCGGCGGAGAGCGCCATCGCGGCGCCGGCGGCGAACCGCTGCCAGAGGCCGAGGACGGTCAGCACGCCGACCACGATCTGGGTGAACGACACCACCAGGCCGGCGCCCACCGGGTGCGCCATGGCGAAGGCCAGCAGCGGCTCGGCGACCTTCCAGGGATGCAGCGAGGAGAGCCAGCGCATCATCGAGCCGCGTTCGCCGCCGTCGAAGTACACCGGGTCGCAGAGCTTGCTGAACCCGGCGTAGACGGAGAGCGAGCCGAGGACGGCGCGCAGCGGCAGCAGCACCAGGCCGAGGTCGACCCGCCGGCCCGGGTACCAGGGCTGCCTGCCCTCGGCGTCGACGGCGGAGACCTCGGGCAGTTCGCCGCTCGGGGTCCAGCCGTGCGGCTCGCCGACCGGTCCGACGCCCGCCTGGGTGGCGGTGCCGGCGCCCTCGCGGGGCTGGCGCGGGAGGGTCCGGACGCCCGCGAGGGAGGGGAGCACCTGGGTGTCCGCCTCGACCAGGCTGACACCGCCGGCCGGGGTGCCGCGCACGGCCTCCAGCAGTCGGGTGGCCGCCATGTCCCCGGGGGGCGCCTGGCCGGTCCAGGTGACGGCGGTGACCCGGCCCTTGCGGCGCGGCGCGCCGCCGGCCCCGGCCCCGGCCAGCGCCGGGACGGCGGAGGCGGGCACGACGACCTGCGGGGTGACCAGCGGACGGCGGATCAGGCCCTGGTTGGCGTACGGGTCGCCGAACGCGGCGCCGGTGGACAGCAGTCCGGCCGGGGCCTCGATCAGCGGCGCCACCGGGGCGCCGAGCCGGAGCCGGAAGCTCGCCTGGGTGCTGCTGAGCCGCGAAGGGTCCGACTCCACCTTGACGGTGTTGAGGCCGAGGCCCGCGTCTATCCCGGTGCTGCCACCGCCGAACAGGGGGCGCCGAGGTGTTCTGGTGTCCACGCCCGTCTAACCGGGTGACGGCCGCTTAGGACACTCTCCCGGGTGGATGTCCGACACACACTTGAAGTGATCATGAAAAAAGCGATCGGGCCCGGTCGGGCCCGATCGCCTTCACTCTGTTTGCGGGGAATTCGGAAGATCACCTGCGTTCCGCACCCCGGCCGTGCTGGGCCCCGGGCGCCGCTCGGCGGCACCCGGCGGCGCTCAGCGCTTGGCCCGCAGCCGCGCGGCCTCGTACAGCACGATGCCCGCCGCGACACCGGCGTTCAGCGACTCGGTCAGGCCGGACATCGGGATCCGGACCCGCATGTCGCAGGTCTCCGAGACCAGCCGGGACAGGCCCTTGCCCTCACTGCCCGCGACGATCACGACCGGCCCGTTCAGCAGGTCCAGGTCGCCGATCTCGGCCTCGCCGTCGGCGGCCAGGCCGACCACCATCAGGCCGGCCTTCTGGTAGGCCTCCAGGGTGCGGGTCATGTTGGTGGCCCGGGCGACGGGCAGCCGGGCCGCGGCGCCGGAGGAGGTCTTCCAGGCACCGGCGGTCATGCCGGCCGCGCGGCGCTCGGGGATGACCACGCCGTGCGCGCCGAAGGCGGCGGCGGAGCGGACCACGGCGCCCAGGTTGCGCGAGTCGGTCACGCCGTCCAGCGCGATGATCAGCGCGTCCTGGCCGGCGTCGGCGGCGTCCGCCAGCAGGTCCTCGGGGTGCGCGTACTCGTACGGCGGCACCTGGAGCACCAGGCCCTGGTGGTTCATCCCGCCGGTCATCTGGTCCAGCTGGGGCCGCGGGGCCTCCATCAGCGGGATGCCGCGGTCGTTGGCGGCCTGGAAGGCGTCGCGGACCCGGTCGTCGGTGTCGATGAACTGCTGGACGTACAGCGCGTTGGCCGGCACGTCGCCCTGCAGGGCCTCGACCACGGAGTTGCGGCCGAAGACCAGCTCGGCGCTGCCCGCACCGCCGCGGCCACCGCGACCGCCGCCGCCGGCCCGGCGCATGCCGGCCCGGGCCTTGGCGTCCCGCTCGCGCTTGATCGCGGCGTTGGCGGCGCGCTGCTTCGGGTGGCCCTTGCGCTCCTCGCCGCGAGGGGTCGGACCCTTGCCCTGGAGGGCCTTCCGGCTGTGCCCGCCGGTACCGACAGACGCGCCCTTCTTCGATCCGGGGTTGCGGCGGTTCCTGCGCTGGCTGTTGCCGGCCATGGCTGTACTTCCTGTCTGTCCGGCATGCCCCGGCCGCCCCGGTCTGCCCGGTGGCGGTCGACGGCATGCGCTACGTCATGCGGGAGGGCCGCACCGGTCCGGTACGGCCCACCCATCACCCCGATCGTCGGATGGGGTTACTGGCTGTTGATCGTCCAGCGCGGGCCGGACGGGGTGTCCTCGATCGCCAGCCCGGCCAGGCCGAGCTGGTCGCGGATGGCATCCGCGGTGGCGAAGTCCTTGCGCTCGCGCGCCGCCTGCCGCTGGTCCAGGACCAGGCGGACCAGCGAGTCGACCACACCGTGGAGGTCCTCGCCGCGCTCCGCCCCGGCCCACTGCGGGTCGAGCGGGTCGAGGCCCAGTACACCGAGCATCGCACGGACCTCGGCGAGTCGCGCCACCACGCTCTCCTTGTCGTCCGCGTTCAGGGCGCTGTTGCCCTGGCGGACGGCGGTGTGCACGACGGCCAGCGCCTGCGGCACACCGAAGTCGTCGTCCATCGCCTCGGCGAAGGCCGGCGGCACCTCGGGCGCCGCGTCGACCGTCCCGCAGCGCTCGACGGCGCGCTGGATGAAGCCCTCGATCCGGCCGAAGCCGGCCTCGGCCTCGCGCAGCGACTCCTCGCTGTACTCGATCATCGAGCGGTAGTGCGGGCCCGCCAGGTAGTAGCGGAGCACGATCGGCCGCCACGCCCGGACCATCTCGGAGACCAGCACCGAGTTGCCCAGCGACTTGCTCATCTTCTCGCCGGCCATGGTGACCCAGGCGTTGTGCACCCAGAAGTTGGCGAAGTCGTCGCCGTAGGCCTTGGACTGGGCGATCTCGTTCTCGTGGTGCGGGAAGATCAGGTCCAGCCCGCCGCCGTGGACGTCGAAGGCCGCGCCCAGGTACTTGTGGGCCATCGCCGAGCACTCCAGGTGCCAGCCCGGACGCCCGCGGCCCCACGGGGTCTCCCAGCTCGGCTCGCCCGGCTTCGCGGCCTTCCACATCGCGAAGTCGCGCTGGTCCCGCTTGCCGGTCTCGCCCTCGCCCTCGGGCTGGCGCAGGTCGTCCAGCTTCTGGTTGGAGAGCGCCAGGTAGTCCGGGTACGAGCGGACGTCGAAGTAGACGTTGCCGTCGGCCGCGTAGGCGTGGCCCGTCTCGATGAGCCCCCGCATCATCTCGATCATCTCGGGGATGTGCCCGGTGGCCCGCGGCTCGACGGTCGGCGGCAGGCAGCCCAGCGCGTCGTAGCCGTCGTTGAAGGCGCGCTCGTTCTGGTAGCCGACCTGCCACCACGGCGTGCCGAGCTCGCGCTCCTTGGCGATGATCTTGTCGTCGATGTCGGTGACGTTCCGGACGAAGGTCACCTGGTAGCCGCGGTAGGCGAACCACCGCTGCATGATGTCGAAGTTGAGCCCGGACCGGATGTGCCCGATGTGTGGCGCCGACTGGACGGTAGCGCCGCACAGGTAGATCGAGACACAACCCGGTACAAGCGGGACGAAGTCGCGTACCTGGCGGGTGCTGGTGTCGTACAGACGAATGCTCACAGCGTCAAGCGTAGTGGGCAGCAGGGGGTGCCCCGCCACATTCCCCCGGGAAACGGTGGGCTGCGGCGGGGTCGGACGCTGCCGCGGACGCGGCTCAGATGTTGCCGAGGACCTTGCTCGGGGCGAGCCGGACGATCACCCGGACGTCGTCCGGGCCGTCCATCGTGTACTTGTCCTGGCCCATGTACTTGCCGGCCAGCTCGTCGATCAGTTCCCGGCCGCCCTCGGTGGTCATCGAGACCTCACCGCGCGCCTCCAGGTACTCGTACGGGCTGTCCGCCGGGTTGATCAGGATCGAGACCCGCGGGTCCCGCACCAGGTTGAGGTGCTTGCGACGGCCCTGGACGGTGGAGAACAGGATGTCGCCGCCGTCCCGCTTGACCCAGACCACCGTGGACTGGGGGCTGCCGTCGGGCTGGATCGTGGAGACCACGGCGAAGCTCTTGGTGTCGAGCAGGGCCTTGGCACGGTCGGAGAGCTGGGCGGACACGGTTTACCTCTTCTCGTCGGTGGTTCGGCCCGAGTGGAAGCCCCGTACGGGCCCGAGCCGAACACTAGCGACTCGGGCCCCGCGGACACCGGGTGAACACCCGTCAGGGACGGTTTCTTCCCGCCCGCTCAGCGCGGCCGGCTCAACGCCGCTCGTACACCAGGGCGGTGGCGATCGCGGCCAGGCCCTCGGCCCGGCCGGTCAACCCCAGCCCGTCGGTGGTGGTGCCGGAGACGGACACCGGGGCACCGGCCGCCTCGGACAGCGCGGCCTGCGCCTCGGCCCGGCGCTTGCCGATCTTCGGCCGCACGCCGATCACCTGGACCGAGACGTTGCCGATCTCGAAGCCCGCCGCGCGGACCAGCCGGGCCGCCTCGCCGAGCAGCTTCACCCCGGACGCACCGGCCCACTCCGGGCGGTCGGTGCCGAAGTGGGCGCCCAGGTCGCCGATCCCGGCGGCCGAGAACAGCGCGTCGCAGGCGGCGTGCGCGGCGACGTCGGCGTCCGAGTGCCCGGAGAGCCCGTCCCCGGCGTCCGGCCACTCCAGCCCGGCCACCCAGAGCGGGCGGCCGGCCTCGAAGGCGTGCACGTCGGTGCCGATCCCGACGCGGGGGATCACCGGAGCCTGCGGGGCGGCGGGCACCGGAGCGGCGGTCGTCGGATCAGTAGGCATCGGCGGCCCTCCTGCGGGCGAGTACGGCCTCGGCGAGCACGAGGTCCAGCGGACGGGTGACCTTGAACGCCTCCTCGTGGCCGGGCACCACGACGACCCGGCCGCCGTAGCGCTCGACCAGGCCGGCGTCGTCGGTGACCGCGGGCGCGTCGGCGGTGCCCGCGCTCTCCTCGGCCAGCGCCTTGGCGTGCACCTCGACCAGGGTGGCGCGGTCGAAGCCCTGCGGGGTCTGCACCGCGCGAAGGGTGGCGCGCTCGGGCGTGTCGAGCACCGGCTCGGGGCCGCCCGGGTTCGGCTCGACCCGCTTCACCGTGTCGGCCAGCGGCACCGCCGGCACCACCGCCCGCGCCCCGGCCCGGACGGCGGCCGCGACGGCGTCCACCACCTCGACCGGGACCAGCGGGCGGGCCGCGTCGTGCACCAGCACGATCCCGACCTCGTCCGGGATCGCGGCCAGGCCCAGCCGGACCGACTCCTGGCGGGTCGCCCCGCCGGCCACCACCCGGATGTCCTTGTCGTCCAGCCCGTGGCTGTCCAGCAGGGCGACCACCTCGGCCACCCCGTCGGCGGGCGCGGCGACCACGACCAGGCCGACCGCCCGGCTGCGGGCCAGGGCCCGGACGGCGTGCACCAGGAGCGGCACGCCCCCGAGTTCCCGCAGGGCCTTCGGGGCCCCCGGCCCCAGTCGCTCACCGCGTCCGGCGGCGGGCACCACTGCTGCTGCGACTGCTCCTGACGCGTTCAGGTTTCACTCCTTCGGCGAAGTGGGTATGGCCATGGCGTGCCCGGCGGGCGCACCGGGCCCCTTCCGAAGAACCATGGTCCACCGCCCGCCGCACAGCTCCGCAAGCTCCGCACGACAGCGGGTGCAGAAACGCTCTTGCAGGCCTGGGCCGGCTGGGGCGGGTGGCGTGGTCCGGACATGCCTCAGCGCCCGAAGTGCCACTGCACCACTCGCGAACGGTTCGTTCGCGGAGTGGCGCGCCGGCACCGGGCGCTGTGAGCGTTGGGCGGCAGCCCGACCGCACTGCGGTGGCGTGCGCTACGAGGCGAGGACCTCGTCGAGCAGCGTCTCCGCCTTGTCCTCGTTGGTGTTCTCCGCCAGCGCGAGCTCGCTGACGAGGATCTGGCGCGCCTTCGCGAGCATCCGCTTCTCGCCGGCCGAGAGGCCGCGCTCGCGCTCGCGACGCCACAGGTCGCGGACGACCTCGGCGACCTTGATGACGTCGCCCGAGGCGAGCTTCTCCAGGTTCGCCTTGTAGCGACGGGACCAGTTGGTCGGCTCTTCCGTGTACGGCGCCCGCAGCACCTCGAAGACCCGGTCCAGACCCTCCTGGCCGACTACATCGCGCACGCCGACGAACTCCGCGTTCTCGGCGGGCACGCGGAGCGTCAGGTCTCCCTGCTGCACCTTGAGCACCAGGTAGGTCTTGTCCACACCTTTGATCTGGCGAGTTTCGATGGCCTCGATCAGCGCGGCCCCGTGATGGGGGTAGACCACCGTGTCGCCAACCTTGAACGTCATGTGACAGGACCCCTTCCGTGGCTTTCCAGCTTAACACGCTTCTCGGCACACCCGAAGGGCGTTTTCGCAGGTCAGGGCCGGTCTCGGGGCTTGACAAGGACCCCCATGACGTGCTGCGACCAGTGTTCGAGAGGGGCTTCCCGCAGGTCGGAGGCGGTTCCGGGGTTCGGCGAAACCCTTGCGCAACACCCCTGCAACCGTGATTGGATCTTGAGCTTTCACCCCTTTCCGGGTCGCCGCCGAATCGTTATTCGATCTTGGTCGAAGCTTGTCCGTCACGTGACCCGAACATGTCGACCGTACCGCCGGACGGGCCCCGGCGAGCCCCGGGAGTGCGACACGGGGACCACCCCGTGAGGAGCGCATAAGCGAGGTCGATAATCTGAGACCTGACCTACCGACACGTGACCTAGGAGAAGCCGCCGCCGTGAGCCGCAGCCTTCGACGCGGCAGCATCGCCGCCATCGCCGCCATCGCCATCGCCTCGCTGTCCTCCTGCGCCGCCGGCAACACGCCGGACACCCTGCAGATCAAGCCGGACAACGCGGCGGCGACCGTCGGAACGCACCTCCGACTGAACAACATCGTGGTCGTCACCGGCCAGGGTGCCGTCGGCGACCACACCGGTCCCGCGAACGTGGTCGTGAACATCGCGAACACCGCGGACATCCCGGCCGAGCTCCAGTCCGTCACCGTCGGCGGTGCCGCTGCCACCTTCTCGGACGCCGCCGGTGCGCCGCTGTCCGGCATCGTCGTCCCGGCCGGCGGAGCCGTGGCGATCGGCGGTCAGGGCAACCCGACCGCCACCGCCGCCTCCGCGACCGTCCAGGTCGGCGGCTTCGCCCCGACCGTCTTCACCTTCAAGGACGGCCAGAAGGTCGAGGCCCAGGCCGCCGTGAGCCCGGACTCGGGCGAGCACGGGAACGGCCTCTACCAGGGTTACGGTCCGACCCCGTCGCCGACCGCCACCCCCGCCAAGGCCACCACCCCGGCCGCCGGCACCACCCCGGGCGCGTCGGCCACCGGTGGTGCCGTCCCGGCCGGCACCACCGCCCCGGCCGTCCCGGCCGCGCACTGACGCCGCGCTCCGCCCCCGGCGGGCCCGCCCGGGCCCGCCGGAGCGACGCGAAGGCCCCCTCCGGCTGCTGCCGGAGGGGGCCTTCCGCGTGGTCGGGGCGGTTTACGGCTCGAACTTGTAGCCCAGGCCGCGGACGGTGACCAGGTAGCGCGGCGCGCCCGGGTCCGGCTCGATCTTGGCCCGCAGGCGCTTCACGTGGACGTCCAGGGTCTTGGTGTCGCCGACGTAGTCCGCACCCCACACCCGGTCGATCAGCTGCATCCGGGTGAGCACCCGGCCCGCGTTGCGCAGCAGCATCTCCAGCAGGTCGAACTCCTTGAGCGGCAGGTCGACCTTGGCGCCGTCCACCGTCACCACGTGGCGGTCGACGTCCATCCGGACCGGGCCCGCCTCGAGGGCGCCCGGGCCGCTGCCGTTGTCCCCCGCGCCGCCGTCCTCGCCGCGGCGGCGCAGCACCGCGCGGATCCGGGCGACCAGCTCGCGGGTGGAGTACGGCTTGGTGACGTAGTCGTCAGCGCCTATCTCCAGACCGACGACCTTGTCGATCTCGCTGTCCTTGGCCGTCACCATGATCACCGGGACGTTGGAACGCACCCGGAGCTGGCGGCAGACCTCCGTGCCGGGCAGGCCCGGCAGCATCAGGTCGAGCAGGACGAGGTCGGCACCGTTGCGTTCGAACTGCTCCAGGGCGTCGGGGCCGGTGGCGGCGACGGCCACCTCGAAGCCCTCCTTGCGGAGCATGTACGAGAGGGCGTCGCTGAACGACTCCTCGTCCTCGACCACCAGTACTCGGGTCACGATCAGGCCTCCGGGGCAAGCTGAGGGGTTGTGTCTGACAGGTGTTGTTCCCGCTCCCCGGCGGGGAGCGAACGGGCCGTACGGTCCGTGGTGAGGGTCGGGGGTGCGGCGGGTCCGGCGTGGTCGCCGCGCGGCGCGTGGTCGGTCCCGTCGTCGAACTCGTCGTCGAACTCGTCGTCGGGCTCGTCCTCCACCGGGGCCCGCCCGGCGGGCAGGCGGACGGTGAAGGTCGAACCCTGGCCCTCGACGCTCCACACCGAGACGGTGCCGCCGTGCGAGGCCGCGACGTGCTTGACGATGGACAGGCCCAGGCCGGTGCCGCCGGTCGCCCGGGAGCGGGCGGGGTCGACGCGGTAGAACCGCTCGAAGACCCGCTCGCGGTCCTTCTCGGAGATGCCGATGCCCTGGTCGGTGACCGAGATCTCGATGAGCTCGCCGTCCGCCTCCCCGAGCGCCGCGGCGCTGGAGATCCGGCGGGTGGCGATGGCCACCCGGGTGCGGGGCGGACTGTAGTTGACGGCGTTCTCGACCAGGTTGCCGAGCGCGGCGGCGAGCTGGCCGCGGTTGCCGTGCAGGTAGAGGCCGGCGATGCCGCCCGCCGCGATCAGGATCTGCTTGGCGGCGGCCTGCTGGCGGCAGCGGTCGATCGCCTCGGCGATCAGCTCGTCCACCGCGACCGGCTCCGGGTCGACCATCAGCCGGTCGTCCTGGACCCGGGAGAGGTCGATGATCTCCTGGACCAGGCTGGCCAGCCGGGCCGCCTCGACCTGCATGCGGCCGGCGAAGCGCTGCACCGCCTCCGGGTCGTCGGACGCGTCGACGACCGCCTCGGAGAGCAGCGACAGGGCGCCGACCGGGGTCTTGAGCTCGTGGCTGACGTTGGCCACGAAGTCCCGGCGGACGGCCTCCACCCGGCGCCGCTCGGTCTGGTCCTCGACCAGCACCAGCACCAGCCGGGAGCCCAGCGGGGCCACCCGGACGGAGACCGCGAGCGGCTCCGCCGCGCGGGCCGCGCCCGGCCGGGGCACCTCCAGCTCGACCTGGCGGATCTCGCCGTCCCGGCGGGTGGAGCGGGCCAGCGAGAGCATCTGGTCCACGGCGACGGCGCCACCGCGCACCAGGCCCATCGCGTACGCCGCCGAGCTGGCCTTGACCACCTCGTCGCCCTCGCCCAGCACGATCGCGCAGGAGCGGAGCACGGAGAGTACGGTGTCGACCCCGGGCGGCAGCGGCGGCTCGGGGTTGCCGGTGCCCAGGGACTGGTACCGGCCGGGGTTCCTGCCGCCGGTTCCGCTGTACCTGCCCTTGGCCTGCTCGCGCTCGCTCCAGCGGAAGGCGATGGAGGCGGTGAGGCCGACGCCGAGCCCGGCTATGGCACAGGCAGCGGCGGCGGCCACGTTCACGTCCATGTGGCCAGCGTAAGCGCACGGCCAGGGCACTCCCCATGCGTGGGATCAAGGCATCGACCACACGTTGCCGAGAATTCACCTTCAAGTAGCCGCCGATTCACCGGAGCGGCCGTGCACCGTCGCCCTGGCGGCGGAAAGTTGGCCAGGCAGCCCGTGTGGGAGAGATCGGTGTGCCGAACAGCGCACGCCGGCTCGGGTGCGCGCGTACGATGCGCGCCACCAGCAGCGGTCACCCGGACGCCGGAACGACGGTCGGACGGGCCGGCCGGTCGGCACCGCCACCGACACAGCTACTGAGGAGAGAACATGCGCGACGCGTACCACGAGGAACTCGATGCGATCGGCGACAGCCTGGTCGAGATGGCCCGGCTGGTCGGATCGGCGATGGGCCGGGCCACCACCGCCCTCCTCGACGCGGACCTGGCGCTGGCGGAGAGCGTGATCGCCGCCGACGAGAAGGTCAACGACCTCCACCACGAGCTGGAGAACCGGGCCATCGACCTCCTCGCCCGCCAGCAGCCGGTCGCCACCGACCTGCGCATCGTCGTCACCTCGCTGCGGATGAGCGCCGACCTGGAGCGCTGCGGCGACCTCGCCCGGCACGTCGCCAAGGTCGCGCGGATGCGCTACCCCGACACCGCGGTGCCGGGCGACCTGCACTCCACCGTCCTGGAGATGGGCCAGCTCGCCCAGCGCCTGGTGGCCAAGGCCGGCCTGGTCATAGCCACCAAGGACGTCGACAAGGCCCTGGAGATGGAGCAGGACGACGACGCGATCGACTCGCTGCACCGCGAGCTGCTGTCGCACCTGATCGACGAGCGCTGGCACCACGGCATCGAGACCGCCGTCGACATCACCCTGGTCGGCCGCTACTACGAGCGCTTCGCGGACCACGCGGTGTCGGTCGCCAAGCGCGTGGTGTACCTGGTGACGGGCGAGCACGTGGCCGAGTTCGTGGCCGCCACCGAGGCCGCCGAGGCCGTGCCGGTCGACTGACCGCCGGTCCCGGTACCGGCGGGCACCGTGGGTGCCCCGGCTCACCCCGGGAGTAAACCCGTGACGAGGGTGGTGCGGGCGCACGGTCCTCCGTGCGCCCCACCACTGCGCGCCCGTTGACGTCCCCTCCGTTCGCGGTTTCACTCGACGGTGGGGGCACAGGAGTGCGCCCGTCCTTAGGAGGGAAGCTCGATGAAGGCCAACCCGACCCGACCGGCAACCGCCCACGACACCGTCGAGCCACCCGCCCCGAAGCTGCTCCCCGTCCTCGCCGCCGGCTGCGGCTGCGGCCCGGGCTGCGGCTGCGGCTGCCAGTCCGGTGCGCCCTGCCAGTGCGGCGGCGCCGACGGCGGCTGCTGCGGTGGCCACTGAGCGGCCCGCCGCGCGTGGAGTCCCCGAGGTGCACGGTCTTCCGGCGGCCGTGCACCTCGCTCGTGTCGCCGTCCCCTCGCGGGGTCAGAACCCGACGTCGGTGCAGGAGTAGAAGGCGTTCCCGGTGTCGGCGATCGTCCAGACCGCGACGACCACCTGGTGCCCGGTGCGGCCGCCCGGGATGGTCGCGGTGTGGCTGAGCGTGCTCGGCACCTGCACCCCGCCGTACGGGACGGTCAGGAAGGGCGTCAGGTCCAGGTTGGCCCGGGTGACCGGCCGGCTCGCGTCGTAGCCCGGCTTGGTCATGTAGTACCGGAAGTCCGTGGTCGCGTGCCGGGCGGTGAACGTCCAGGTGAAGGTGAGCTGCCGGCCCGCCGTCACCGGGGTGGTCGGCCAGGCGCCCGCGTGGGGGTCGTCCAGCTCGGCGAAGCGCGCGTTGCCGCCGGCGCAGATGGTGCCGTCCGAGGGGCCGAGGGCCGGGAAGCCCTTGGGGCCCTCGACGCTCTGCGGCTCCCACTGGATGTCGCCGCAGTCCCACGGGACGCCGTCGACGTGGGTGTCGCAGAGCGCGGCGCGGCTGGGCGGGGTCGAGATCCAGCCGTGGGACGAGGCCGGGAAGGCGAGGGTCAACGGGATCGCCAGCGCGGCGACGGCCGCCGCGACGATGTGGCGTGTGCGCATGGTGCTCCTCCGTGGGGGTGGATGGAGTGTGCGCCGGGGCGCAGACGCGCGCGTTGGGGGTGCGGCGGCCGGATGGGGATCCTGGCATGCCTGCGCCGGCCCGGTGACCTCACGGTAGGAGCCGCCGGCTGAGCCCGTCAATGGTCTGAACCACTTTGCCGACTACCCAACTCCCTTGCCAGGCAATCGGGTTGGCCTCGAACCGACCGAAAACGAACGAAGGCCCCGCCACCCGGTCTGCCCGGGCGGCGGGGCCGTAACGGCAAGTGGTCTACTTCTTGCCCTGGTTCTTGACCGCCTCGATCGCGGCCGCGGCGGCGTCCGGGTCGAGGTAGCGGCCGCCCGGGGTGACGGGCTTGAAGTCGGCGTCCAGCTCGTACACCAGCGGGATGCCGGTCGGGATGTTCAGGCCGGCGATGGCCTCGTCGGAGATGCCGTCGAGGTGCTTGACCAGCGCGCGCAGGCTGTTGCCGTGGGCGGTGACCAGGACGGTCTTGCCGGCGGCGAGGTCCGGGACGATGGCGTCGTACCAGTACGGGAGCATCCGCTCGACGACGTCCTTCAGGCACTCGGTGCGCGGACGCAGCTCGCTCGGGATCTCGGCGTAGCGGGCGTCACCGGCCTGCGAGTACTCGGCGTCGTCGGCCAGCGCCGGCGGCGGGGTGTCGTACGAGCGGCGCCACAGCTGGAACTGCTCCTCGCCGAACTCGGCCAGGGTCTGGGCCTTGTCCTTACCCTGGAGCGCGCCGTAGTGGCGCTCGTTCAGCCGCCAGCTGCGGCTGACCGGGATCCAGTGCCGGTCGGCCTTGTCCAGGGCGATCTGCGACGTACGGATGGCGCGGCGCAGCAGCGAGGTGTGCAGCACGTCGGGGAGCAGGCCCTCGGCGGCCAGGAGCTCGCCACCGCGGGCGGCCTCCTTCTCGCCCTTCTCGTTGAGGTCGACATCGACCCAACCGGTGAACAGGTTCTTCTGGTTCCACTGGCTCTCGCCGTGGCGGAGCAGGATGAGTCGGTACGTCGTGTCAGCCATGGCCCCCAGCTTAGTGGGGGGCCGGAAAACCCCTGGTGGGGACCTACGACCGCTGTGTAATGTGTGCTCAGCGCATCTGACACTTACATCCGTCGGCTGACCGGGCCTGCCCGCGCCGCTCAGCGGACACCTGCCTCGGGAGCCCCCACATGCTCGTCACCGCCCGGTTCCGAAGAGTGGTCCAGGAGACGGCGGGCGGGCTGCCGCGCCAGTTCTGGTGGCTCTGGGTGAGCACCCTGGTGAACAAGCTGGGCGCGTTCGTCGTTCCGTTCCTGGCGATGTACCTAACCAAGGACCGGGGGTATTCGGCCTCCTACGCGGGCCTGGTGGCCTCGCTGTTCGGCCTCGGCTCGGCCGCCGCGGCACTCCTCGCGGGTGTGCTGACCGACCGGATCGGGCGACGCCCCACGCTGCTGGGCGCCCAGCTCGGCACCGCGCTGTTCACCACCGTGCTCGGCTTCACGGACGGCCAGGTGGCGATCGCCGTGGTGGCCTTCCTGGTGGGCCTGTTCAACAACGCCACCCGGCCGCCCACCTCGGCCGTCATCGCCGACCTGGTGCCGCCCGAGGACCGGGTCCGCGCGTACTCGCTGAACTACTGGGCGGTCAACATCGGCTTCGGCCTCTCGGCAGCCCTGGCCGGTCTGATCGCCACCCACGGGTACCTCACGCTCTTCCTGCTGGACGCGTTCTCCACCCTGGTCTGCGCGCTGGTGATCTTCGTCCGGATCCCGGAGACCAGGCCACAGGTCGCTCCCGAGCAGTCGGCGGACTCCGCCGAACCCCGGATCAGTCTGCTCTCGGTGTTCCGGGACGCCCCGTTCATGGCGCTGGTCGGGCTGACCCTGATGCTCGCCCTGGTCTTCCAGCAGGGCAGCACCACGCTGGCCGTGGACATGGGCGCGGCCGGGATCACCTCCACCGAGTACGGCCTGGTCATCGGCCTGAACGGGCTGCTGATCGTGGTCCTCCAGATCCCGCTCACCCGGTGGATGCAGGGCCGCTCGCGGACCGGGCTGCTGATCGCCAGCTGTCTGCTCACCGGCTGGGGCTTCGGGCTGGCCGCGGTGGCCGGGTCCTCGGCCTGGCTGTTCGCGCTCTCGGTGGCGGTCTGGACGGTCGGCGAGATCCTCAACATGCCGGTGATGATGGGCCTGGTCGCCGAGCTGGCGCCGGCCCACGGCCGCGGCCGCTACCAGGGGGTGTTCAGCCTCTCCTGGTCGCTCGCCTCGTTCCTCGGCCCGGCGGGCGGCGGGCTGCTGCTCCAGCACGCCGGGCCGGTGGTGCTCTGGACGACCTGCGGGGCGGTCGGGACGGCCACCGCGGCCGGGTACCTGGTGCTGGCCCGCCGGACGGGCGCGGTGGGGCGCCGCCGGCCCGTGGCGACGGAGGTCACGGCACCCGCGGCGGAGCCGGAGAAGGCTCCGGCGGGCGCCTGAGCGGACCGGTCAGCCGGCGTCCGGGGCGTCGGTCCCGGACGCGGGGGTGCCGGTCACGGCGTCCGGGGCTTCGGTCCCGGCGACGGGGGCTTCGGGACCGGGGGCGGGGGCGGCCAGGTGGGCGAAGGCGGCCAGGTTGCGGGTGGACTCCCCGCGCTTGGTCCGCCACTCCCACTCCCGCCGGATCGCCGTGGCGAAGCCCAGCTCCAGCAGGGTGTCGAACGGCTCGTCGGCGTTCTCCAGCACCGTCCCGAGCAGCCGGTCCACGACCAGCGGGGTGAGCGCCTCCAGCGGCAGCCGGCCGGCCAGGTAGACGTCGCCGAGCGCGTCGATCGCGTACCCGACGCCGTACATCCGGGTGTTGCGCTCCAGCAGCCAGCGGTAGACGGCCTCGTGGTTCTCGTCCGGGCGGCGGATCACGAAGGCGTTCACCGAGAGGGTGTGGTCGCCGACCCGCAGGGCGCAGGCGGTGCTCAGCTTCCGGGTGCCGGGGAGGGCCGCCACCAGCGTGTACGGGTCGGCGGCGGCCGGCTCCCAGGCCACCCCGGCGTCGTCCAGGGCGGTGCGCAGGAGGGTCAGGGCCTCGTCCTTGGTGCGGATTGCCATGGGGGTGACGTTACTCGCCGGTACCGGGCACGCGCAGCCCCTGACGCTCGCGGCCTCACACGCTCGCGGCCTCAGGCCAGGCGCTGCCGGGCCCCGGCGAACCGGCCGCCCGGGCGGGCCATGCTGCCGGCGTAGACCTCGGCGGTGGTCGCCGCGGCGGTGTCCCAGCCGAAGGCGGCCGCGTGCCGGGCCGCCGCCGCGCCGCGCCGCGCCACCAGGCCCCGGTCGGTGACGTACGGCTCCAGCGCGTACGACCAGTCCAGCGGGTCGTGACCCTGCACCAGGGTGCCGGTCTCGCCGTCCCGCACCGCGACCGGCAGGCCGCCGACCGCGGCCGCCACCACCGGGGTGCCGCAGGCCTGCGCCTCCAGCGCGACCAGCCCGAAGGACTCGCTGTACGAGGGCATCACCAGCGCCGTCGCCGCGCGGTACCAGTCCGCGAGCTGCGGCTGGCCGACCGGCGGGTGGAACCGCACCACGTCGCAGATGCCCAGCTGGGCGGCGAGCTTGTGCAGGCTCTCCGGCCGGGCCAGCCCGGTGCCGGACGGACCGCCGACCACCGGCACCACCAGGCGCTCGCGCAGCTCCGGGCGGCGGGCCAGCAGCGCGGCGACCGCGCGCAGCAGCACGTCCGGGGCCTTCAGCGGCTGGATCCGGCCCGCGAACAGCAGCACCGCGGCGTCCTGCGGCAGGCCCAGCCGGGCCCGCGCGGCGGCGGACGTCCGCGGCCCGCCGGGGCGGAAGACGTCCAGGTTGACCCCGGGGTGGACGACGGCCAGCTGGTCCGGCCGGGCGCTGTAGTGCCGGGCCAGCTCGGCGGCCTCCTCGGTGGTGTTGGCGATCAGCCGGTCGGCCGCCTCCACCACCTGGGTCTCCCCGATCACCCGGGCCGCGGGCTCGGGCGTGTCGCCCACGGCCAGCGCGGCGTTCTTGACCTTCGCCATGGTGTGCATGGTGTGCACCAGCGGCACCCCCCAGCGCTGCGCGGCCAGCCAGCCGACCTGCCCGGAGAGCCAGTAGTGCGAGTGCACCAGGTCGTAGTGGCCGGGGCGGTGGCCCGCCTCCGTCCGCAGCACCCCGTGGGTGAAGGCGCACAGCTGGGCCGGCAGGTCCTCCTTGACCAAGCCCTCGTACGGCCCGGCGGTGACGTGCCGCACCAGCACGCCCGGGGCCAGCTCGACCGTCGGCGCGTCGTCCGAGCAGATCGACCGGGTGAACACCTCGACCTCGATGTCGAGGTCGGCCAGGCGCTTGGCCAGCTCGACGATGTAGACGTTCATCCCGCCGGCGTCCCCGGTGCCGGGCTGGTGCAGCGGCGAGGTGTGGACGCTCAGCATGGCTATCCGGCGCGGGCGGCGGCGGCCGGGGACGAGCGACTGGAGCCTGCCGCGCGCGGGGGCGGCGGACTGGGCACGGCGTACCGAACGGACGGGGTGCTGGATCACCTGGCTGAAGCCTCCTCTGTGCGGCCCGTCTAGGCCGCCCGCGCCGGGCCGCCCGTTGTCCGGTGTGCGCTGCCCCGTCCTGGGCACACATCACCACCAGTGTGCCAACCACACGGACCGCGCCCGGCATTCCCGCCGCCGCCCACCGGCCGGACCGGCCCCCATCACCGCAGGTCAGCGTGGTCGCCCCGGCGGCCCGACTACCCTTCTGGGCATGGCTGCCTCCTTCGACCCCGCTCCCGCCGCGCCCGCCCGCGGACGGACCGGACGCCCGGTGGGAACGGTCACCCGGGGCACCACCAACACCAACCGGCTGCGCCGGATGGACCGCTGGATCGCCCACGCCCTGGGCCGAGCGCTGCGCGCCGCCGAGCGCCCGCCGGTCGCGGTGGACCTCGGTTACGGGGCCGCGCCGTGGACCGCCGTCGAGCTGGCCGGGCGGCTGCGCACGGTGCGGCCGGACGTCCGGGTGGTCGGGATCGAGATCGAACCGGAGCGGGTCGCCGCCGCGTTGCCGTACGCCGAGCCCCCGCTGCTCACCTTCCGGCGCGGGGGCTTCGAGGTGCCGCTGGACGGCGGCGCGCCGGCCCAGCTGATCCGGGCCGCCAACGTGCTGCGGCAGTACGAGGAGTCGGCGGTGGCCGGGGTGTGGGAGCGGCTGTGCGCGCGGCTCGCCCCGGACGGGCTGCTGGTCGAGGGCACCTGCGACGAGGTCGGGCGGCGGCACGTCTGGGTCGCGCTCGGCCCGGAGGGGCCCCGGACGGTGACCTTCGCGGCCCGGCTGGGCGGCCTCGGCCAGCCCTCCGACCTGGCCGAGCGGCTGCCGAAGGCGCTGATCCACCACAACGTGCCGGGGCGGCCGGTGCACGCCTTCCTGACCGACTTCGACCGGGCCTGGGCGGCGGCCGCGCCGTACGGGGCGTTCGGGGCGCGGCAGCGCTGGGCGGCGGCCTGCGCGGCGCTCTCGGGCAGCTGGCCGCTGGTGGACGCGCGCGGCCGGTGGCGGCAGGGCGAGGTCACGGTGCCCTGGACGGCGCTCGCGCCGTAGCGGTCGGCCGACCGACCGGGGAGCCGCGAGCGCGGTGAAGACCCGGGAGTTCACGACGGGCCCGGGAGCGCGCGGAAGGTCGGTGCACGCCGGATCTGGTGAGCGATCCGACGCATTCACTCGAACGAGTTATCGAATACCTATGGCGTGTTGACGCCCCGGCACGCCACGATGGTCCCGGCCGGGCGGCGACACCACACGCCGCTCGGTCGGCACCACGCCCCACGCCGTACGCGCCACGCCCCACCGTCAGCCGTCCCGCTCGGACAGCTCCCTCCGAGCCCGCTCGAACACCTCGTACATCTCCGACCCGAACAGCACGAACCGCACCTCGGCCAGCTCCGCCCCCGACCGCGCGTCACCGCCGTCCAGCACCTCCGCGACGGTGCCGAGCGCGATCCGGGCCGCGTCCGCCGGCGGCCAGCCGTAGATCCCGGCCGACACCGCCGGGAAGGCCACCGTGCGCGCGCCCAGCACCGCCGCGGTGCGCAGCGACTCCCGATAGCAGGAGGCCAGCAGCCCCGCCCGCTCCTCGTACTCCTCCGCCCGGTACACCGGCCCGACGGTGTGCACCACCCACCGGGCCGGCAGCCGCCCGGCCGTCGTCGCCACCGCCCGACCGGTGGCCAGCCCCTTGCCCCAGTGCGAGGCCCGCAGCCTGCGGCACTCCTCCAGGATCTGCGGCCCGCCCTTGCGGTGGATCGCTCCGTCCACCCCGCCACCGCCCAGCAGGGACGAGTTGGCGGCGTTCACCACCACGTCCACCGCCTGTTCCGTGATGTCACCCTTCGCCAGAGTGATCCGCATCGTCATCGCCCGTTCCTCTCCCCCGGCCGCCCGGCTCCCGCCGGGCCGGGGCCGATTCGCCGTCCTCGCCCAGTCACCACACCGCCACCGGCGTGGCAATAGCCACAACGGCGC
Organism: Kitasatospora sp. NPDC096204; assembly: GCF_044763205.1. Taxonomy (NCBI): domain Bacteria; kingdom Bacillati; phylum Actinomycetota; class Actinomycetes; order Kitasatosporales; family Streptomycetaceae; genus Kitasatospora; species Kitasatospora sp. NPDC096204. The sequence continues at coordinate 48,220 of NZ_JBIWFT010000046.1, read as the reverse complement.
CGGTCGGCCAGAGAAATCCCCGGAGATCACGTTATGGTCGCGAGAAGTTCCCCGACGCGCGGTGCCAGGCGGGCACTGCGGACGGACGCCGGCCGTTACGCAGTCGGGGAAAGGGAGGAACCACCGATGCCCGCAACGGGAGACGGGCGGGCACCTGGTGCCGCGGACCTGCCGGGCGCCCATGACGGCGCCCCCGTCGGTCATGCCCGCAGTCGCGCCACGATCGCACCGGCCACGACGGCTCCCCCGATACCCCACCCCCGCTCGCGGGCCGCGCACGCCTCCCACCCGTCCCACGTCTCCGACCCGGCCGGCCCGTCGACCGCGGACGGACCGGCCGACGGCACGCCGCTGCGGCTGCTGGTCATCGAGGACGACGACTCGGACGCCCAGCTGATCAAGGCCGCGGTGGCCGACAGCGGCACCTCGATCGAGATCCACTGGGCCCGCGGCCTGGACCAGGCCACCGAACTGCTCGCCCCGCCCGCGCCCTGGGCCCGGCGCGGCCGCTCCCGCACCCCCGAGTTCGGCTGCGTGCTGCTCGACCTCGCCGCGGCCGCCGACCTGCCGCACCCGTCCGACTCCTCGGACGGGCTGGAGGGCCTGCACGAACTGCTCCGCCGGGCCCCGCACACCCCGGTCGTGGTGCTCACCGACGCCGCCGGGGCCGAACTCGGCGCCGCCGCCGTCGCGGCCGGCGCCCAGGACTTCCTGCTCAAGCACGAGACGGACGGCCCGCTGCTCGCCCGCGCCCTGCGCTACGCCGTCGAGCGCAAGCGCGCCGACGAGTCCCAGCGCCGCCTGGTCGAGGCCGAGTTGCGCGGCCAGGAGAACGCCCGCCTCCAGCGCCACCTGCTGCCCACCCCGCTGCTCGACGGCGCCGGACTCTCCTTCACCCGGCGCTACCGCCCCGGCCGCCGCCGCGCGCTGCTCGGCGGCGACTTCTACGACGCCGTGCGCACCGACGACGGCGCCGTCCACGTCGTGATCGGCGACGTCTGCGGCCACGGCCCGGACGAGGCCGCGCTCGGCGTCGCGCTCCGGATAGCGTGGCGCACCCTGGTCTTCGCCGGCCTCACCGGCGAGGCCCTGCTCACCACCCTCCAGCACGTGCTGGAGCACGAACGGCGCAGCGACGAGATCTTCGCGACGCTCTGCATGCTGGTCATCGAGCCCGGCGGGGTCGGCAGCGACCTCGACTCGCTCGGCGCCGCCGAGCGGGCCCGGCTCTACCTCGCCGGGCACCCGACGCCGCTGCTGCTCGGCCGGGACCACGCCCCGATCACCCTGCCCGCCGACCTCGCCGGGCCCGCGCTCGGCCTGCTGCCGTGCCACGACGGGCAGGCCGCCTGGCCCGCCCACGAGCTCGAACTGCGGCCCGGCTGGCGGCTGTTGCTCTACACCGACGGGCTGATCGAGGGACGGGTCGGGGCCGGGTCGCGCCGGCTGGGCCAGGACGGGCTGGCGGACCTGGTCGGCGACCACCAGGCCGCCGGGCTGACCCGGGGGCGGCTGGTCGACAGCGCCATCGCCGAGGTCGAGGAGCTGAACGGCGGCGCGCTGACCGACGACGTCGCGGTGCTGCTGCTGGAGCGCAATCCGGTGCAGCTGATCCTCGGCTGACGGGCTCGAAGGCGCGGGCGCCGAGGTGTAGGCGCCGAGACGCGGGCGCGGAGGTGTAGGCGCGAACGCGACGGCCCGGGCGGGTGAACTCCCCGCCCGGGCCGTCGCGTTGTCCGTCGTAGGGCCTACCAGGGGCCGTACGGGCCGGTGTTGCTCCGGCCGCCCCGGCCGCCGCCCCCGGTCAGCGCCCGGATCGCCGGGCGGACGTCCACCACGTAGACGATCGAGGCGACCAGGCCGGCCAGGGTGCCGATGCCGGTGAAGAAGTTCACCCCGAACAGGAAGTCCCAACCGAAGGAGATCGCCAGGATCGCCACCCAGAAGCCCTTGGTCTTCTTGTCGGCGGCCCGGTAGGCGTCCTCCCGGCGCGTGGCCGCGTCCACCAGGGCGAACATCTTGTAGGCCAGGATGGCGATGGTCGCCCACCAGATCGGGTTCAGGTAGGAAAAGGCCAGAATCTGAAACACTCCGACCATTTCGATCTCCTCTGCTCTCGACTCCGGCGATGCGACCGCCGCCCATCCTGGCACGGCGACCGTCCGCAACGGGGTCAACGTCCCACGGTCACCGGTTGTGCCCCGCGGGGCACGAGGTCACTCCGTGGCGTCAGCGGCGTCCTTGCGGGCCCGGGCGGACTTCTTCGGGGCGGGCGCGTCGTCGCTCTCCGCCACCGGCTCGGCCTCGACCCGCTCGACGGTCAGCTCGACCCGCTCGGCCTCGTCCGACGCGGCGGGGCGGGCCTTGTCCACCACGACCTTGCCGCGCTCGGCCAACTCGTCGTACGTCTCCTTGGCCTTCACGGCCAGCTCGACCGCGCGGGCCACCTGCTGCAGGGCGAAGCCCTGGGCCCGCTCCTGCAGCGCCCTGAGGTCCGTCGGCAGGGTGGTGACGGTCTCGGTGACCCTGGCCTGCGCCCCGGTCAGCAGCGACTGCGCCTCCTGGAGCCTGGCGGTGGCCATCTCCTGCGCGCCCTTGCGGTCCGCCGCCAGCGCCTCGACCCGGCCCGGCACCTCGCGCAGCTTCTCGTAGGCGAGGTCCCCGGCGCCGGCCAGGGCGTACAGCGGGGTCGGGTCGCCGAGGGTCTTCTTGATCTCATCGGTGATGGGCATGGTTACCGGTCCTCCCGGTGGGTGTTCTGGGTGGCGGCGCCGTCGGCCGTCGGGGTGGGAACCGACGCGGCGTTCTCCTTGAGGAAGGCGTCGTAGACCGCGAGCAGCGCCTGCTTCTGCTGCTCGTTGATCAGCGGATCGGCCAGGATCGAGGCCCTGAGCTCCAGGCCCTCGCCCCGCCGCTCCTCCAGGATCCCGGCCTGGACGTACAGCGTCTCCGCGGAGATCCGCAGCGCCTTGGCGATCTGCTGGAGGATCTCCGCGCTCGGCTTGCGCAGCCCGCGCTCGATCTGGCTGAGGTACGGGTTGGACACGCCGGCGGCCTCCGCCAGCTGCCGCAGCGAGTACTGGGCGTTGCGGCGCTGCTCGCGGATGTACTCGCCCAGCGAGCCGACGTTCAGTGAGGCCATGCGGACAGCCTGCAGCACCCTGCTTGCAAATGCAAGCAGGGTGCTAGCGGCAGCAAACGCGCCGGGGCGGGGCCGGGCCCTCGGACCGGCCCGTGGGGGCCGGGGCGTTACGCCAGGTGGGTGAGGAGGAGTTCGGTGAGCCGTTCGGGGGTGCGCAGCGGGAGGTAGTGGTCGGCGTCCGGGACGAGGTGGCCGCGGGCGCCGGGGATGTCGGCGGCGAGCCGCCGGGCGATCGCCGCGATCTCCGGGTGGTCGTGGTCGCCGTGGACGACCAGGGTGGGCGCGGTGACGGTGCCGAGGACCGGCTCGGCCGCCCGGGCCGGGGCGCCGGCGAGGTGGTGCTCGCTGACGATCCGGCGGGCCGCGTTCTCCTCGACCATCGTCGCGATCAGCTCGCCGCCCGGTGCGGTGCGACCCATGGCCGCCCAGACGGAGAGCTCCAGCTCGGCCAGCGCCGCCGCGTCGCCGCGCCGCCGGGCCTCGGTGTAGGCGGTGGTCTCCGGGGACGGCGGCCAGTCGTGGCCGCTCACCGAGGCGCCGACCAGCCCGAGCGCGGCGACCCGGTCGGGGTGGGCCAGGGCGAAGTCCAGTGCGGTCTCCCCGCCCATGCTCAGGCCGACCAGCGCGGCACTGCGCAGACCGAAGTGGTCCAGGACGGCGCCCAGGTCCGCCATGTCGTCGAAGACCTGCTCCGGCGCGCTGGAGCGGCCGAGGCCGCGGGCGTCGTAGCGGATCACGTCGTGGTGCCGGGACAGCTCCGGGACGACGGCGTCCCACAGCCGGGAGTCCATGCCGGAGCCGTGCAGCAGCACCACCGGGCTGCCGGAGCCGCGGCGCTCCGCCCACAGCAGGCCGCCGCCGGGGGCGGGGACGTGGACCTCGGTGACGGGGGGTTCGATGTTCCGGCTCATGCGGTGATCATTCCAGAGCCCCCGTCAGGCGATCCGGCCAGGCGGCCCGGGCGGTCGCGGGGCCGGGGGCAGGGCGCCGGGCCTCGGACGGTCAGGACGCCCCGGGCCTCGGACGGTCAGGACGTCTCGGGCAGCCGGATGGGCATCAGGACGGAGAAGGTGCCCGCCCGGCCGGGGGTGCGGACGGCCAACGGGGCGATCGGGCCGCCGAGTTCGAGGAGCAGCTGTTCGGGCCGCCCGGCGTCGAGGGCGTCGAGCAGGAAGTCCCGGTTGACGGCCAGTCGGTAGCCCTCGGACACCGGGTCGTCGGCGACGGTCAGGCGGCCGTCCCCGGTCAGGGTCAGGACGGTGACCTCGCAGTCGGCGCCGTCCGGGCCGGAGGGCAGGGTGCGGGTGGCGCCGGCCGCGACGGCGGCGCGCAGTTCGGCGGCGGACTGGGTGATCCGGTGCTCCGGTTCGAGCCGGGTGACGGCCCGGTGGTCGGGGTAGTCGAGGTCCGGCGCGGCGCCCTCGATCCGGTGTTCCCCGACCTCGGCCCGGACCGATCCCCCGCCGAGGGTGAGCACCACGTCCGCCGGTCCGGCGCCGAGCAGCGCGCGCAGCGCGTCCACCAGCGCGGTCGGGACGACCGTGCCGGCCACCGGCCGCTCGGGCGTCCCACCGGTGGCGGCCACCTCGGCGAGGGCCATCCGGTAGCGGTCGGTGGCGACCAGGCGCAGCACCGGGCCGTCCGGCTCGAAGAGCACCCCGGCGAGCGAGGGCAGCTCCGGGTCACCGCAGACCGCGAAGCGGACCGCGTCCAGGGCGGCCATGAGGCCCTCGGCCGGGACGGTGAGCCGGAGTGCGGCGGGGGTGGTGGTCATCGGCTGCTCCCTCTGGTCGATCATCGCGTGGATCAGGGAGAGCTCGCGGCGGGCGTCGGCGAGGCCGTCCTCCAGCCGTCGCAGGTGCGTGTCGAGCACCCGCCGGGCCTCGCCGCCGCCGGGTGCGGCGCCGAGCACGGCGCGGATGCCGGCCAGCGGCAGGCCGACCCGGCGCAGCCGGGACAGCAGCCGGGCGTCGGCGAGCTGGCCGGGCCGGTACCAGCGGTAGCCGGTCTGCGGATCGACCCAGGCCGGGGTGAGCACCTCGGCGCCGTCGTAGTAGCGCAGGGTGCCGACGCCCAGGCCGCTGGCGCGGGCCAGTTCGCCGATGCTGTGCAGCTCGCTCTCCATGCCCGGTGACTCTGCGGGCTCGACCTGGTCGAGGGTCAAGCCGGGCCGGGCCGGTCGGGGGCGTCGCCCCGGTCGCCGTCGGGAGCGGGAGGGACGGGGACGGGAGGGACGGGGGCGGGAGAGACGGGGGCGGGGCCGGCGAGATGGGCCAGCTTGGCCGGGTTGCGGACGCCGCGGATCTCGGCGATCCGCACGGTGCCGTCCGGCTGCTCGGCGAACTCGAACACCGAGACGGAGTCGACGGCGCCGTCCACGGTGATCAGCACACCGGGATCCCCGTTGACCAGGACCGGCCGGGCACCGGCCCCCTCGCCGAGCCGGCCGAGCACCCCGAGGACGAAGCGGGCGACGTTCTCGGCACCGTTGATCGGCCGCAGCGCGGCGCGGATCACCCCGCCGCCGTCCGTCCAGCCGGTGACGTCGGGGGCGAGCAGTTCCAGCATCCGGTTGAGGTCGCCGCCGGCACAGGCCGCCAGGAACTCGTCGGTGGCGCGGCGGCGCAGCTCGGGCGGTGCGTCGTAGCGCGGCCGGCCGGCGCGCACGTGCGCCCGGGCTCGGCTGCCGAGCTGGCGGCAGGCGGCCTCGGTGCGGCCCACGGCCTCGGCGATCTCCTGGTAGGAGAAGCCGAAGGCCTCCTTGAGCACGAACACCGCCCGCTCCAGCGGGGACAGGCTCTCCAGCACCACCAGCAGGGCGAGTGAGACGGTCTCGGCCCGCTCGACGCCGTCGGTCGCGTCCGGCTCGGTGACCAGCGGTTCGGGCAGCCAGGGGCCGACGTAGGACTCGCGGCGGACGGCGGCCGAGTCCAGCTTGTTGAGCGCGAGGTTGGTGACCGTACGGGCCAGGAAGCCGCCGGGGCCGGCGACCGGGCCGGCGACGCCGCTCCAGCGCAGCCAGGTGTCCTGGACCAGGTCCTCGGCGTCGGCGACGCTGCCGAGCATCCGGTAGGCGATGCCGAAGACCATCCGCCGGTGCCGCTCGAAGTCGGCCAGCCGGGTGCCGGTCTCGTGGGTGTCGGTCACCCTCGCGACGTTACCGCACGGTAGCCACGGTGCTCGGGCACTCAGCTCCGGAAGGCCTCGTAGGCGGGGCCGAGCACGGTGGCGAGGTCGCGGCCGTGCACGGTGATGCCGGAGCGGCCGAGGCGGCGCAGCGAGGGCTCGTCCGGGCCGTCCTCGTCCTCCGCCGGGGCGGGGTGCAGGGTGAAGTCGCCGCGCCAGTAGGCGGCGACGTTGACCACGGGCGGTCTGGGTTCGTCGGTCACGCGTCCTCCTCGGCCACGGCGTCCTCCCGGGTGAGGGCTACCAGTTCGCGCAGCGCATCGACCGGCAGGTCGGTGAGCCAGCGCTCCCCCTCCCCCACCACCGTCTCGGCCAACGAGCGCTTGGCGGTGAGCAGTTCGTCGATCCGCTCCTCGACGGTGCCGACACAGACCAGCCGGCGGACCTGGACGTCCCGGCGCTGGCCGATCCGGAAGGCGCGGTCGGTGGCCTGCTCCTCGACCGCCGGGTTCCACCAACGGTCCAGGTGGATCACCTGGTTGGCGGCGGTCAGGTTGAGTCCGGTGCCGCCGGCCCGCAGCGAGAGCAGGAACACCCTCGGCCCGTCCGGGGACTGGAAGCGCTCGACCAGCTCCTCGCGGCGTGCCCGCGACAGCCCGCCGTGCAGGTAGAGCACCTCCTCGCCGAGCCGGCGCCGCAGGTACGGGCGGAGCATCGCGCCGAACTCGGCGTACTGGGTGAAGACCAGCGTCCGGTCGCCCTCGGCCAGCGCCTCCTCCAGCAGTTCGGCCAGCCGGGCGACCTTGCCCGAGCGCCCGGCCACCGCCGAGCCGTCGTGCAGCAGTTGGGCCGGGTGGTTGCAGACCTGCTTGAGCTTGCCGATCGCGGCCAGCACGGTGCCGCGCCGCTCCACGCCCCGGATGCCCTCGACCCGCCGCAGCAGGTCGGCAACCACGGCCTGGTAGAGGCCGGCCTGCTCGGCGGTGAGGTTGCACCAGACGGTCATCTCCTGCTTGGCCGGCAGCTCGGCCGCCACCGCCGGGTCGGACTTGACCCGGCGGAGCACGAACGGGGCGGTGCGGCGCCGGAGTTCGGCGGTGCGTTCGGGGCTGCGGTGCAGCTCGACCGGGATCGCGTAGCGCTCCTTGAAGCGCTCGGCCGGGCCGAGCAGGCCGGGGTTGGCGAAGTCCAGGACGGCGTGCAGGTCGGACAGCCGGTTCTCCACCGGGGTGCCGGTGAGGGCGATCCGGTGCCGGGTGACGGGCAGCGAGCGGATCGCCCTGGACTGCGCGGTGCCGGTGTTCTTGATGTGCTGGGCCTCGTCGGCGACCACCCGGCGCCAGCGGATCGCGCGCAGGGCCGCGAGGTCGCGCTGGACCAGCCCGTAGGTGGTGATGACCAGGTCCACGCCCCGTACGGCTGCGGCGAGTCGCTCCGCGCCGAGGCGGCCGGCGCCGTGGTGGACGTACCGCCGCAGGCCGGGGGCGAAGCGCTCGGCCTCACGCTGCCAGTTGCCGACCAGGGACATCGGGCAGACCAGCAGGGTCGGGCCGGCGGGCCCGTCGGACCCGGCGGCCCGTTCGGAGCCAACCTCGGCGGCCTTCTCGGGGCCTTCCTCGGAGGCCTCCTCGGAGGCTTTCTCGGAGGCTTTCTCGGAGGCGAGCAGGGCGAGGGTCTGGACGGTCTTGCCGAGGCCCATGTCGTCGGCCAGCACGGCGCCGAGGCCGAGCCCGGACATGGTCCGCAGCCAGGCCAGCCCGCGCTCCTGGTACGGGCGCAGCTCGGCCCGGAAGTCCGGCGGCAGCTCGGGCGCCGGGGCGGCACCGGCCCGCCCGGCGAGCAGTTCCCCGAGCGGGCCGTCCGCGCGCACCGAGGTGACCGGCAGCCCGGCGACCGTCGCCGCCGGGTCCAGGGCGAGCCGCAGCAGCTCGCCGGTGGCGAGCACGCCCTCGCGCCGGTCGGCGAGGAAGGCGAGGGCGGCGGCGATCTGGGCCGGGTCGGCCTCCAGCCAGGTGCCCCGCAGCCGGACCAACCCCTGTTTGGCGGAGGCGAGTTCGGCCAGTTCCCGCTCGGTGAGCGGGCTCTCCTCCGGGCCGAGCGCGGCCTGCCAGCGGAAGGCGACCACGGCGTCCCGGTCCACCTGACTGGTGACGGCGAGCGAGCCCGGCGCGGGCGGGGTGGTGGCGCGCAGGGCGAGTCCGAGCCTGGGGCGGCGGCGCCACCAGGCGGGCAGCAGCACCCCGAAGCCGCCCTCGGCGAGGGCGGGCGCGGCGGTGCGCAGGAAGTCCAGTGCGCCGGCCCGGTCGAGCGGCAGGGCGGACGGGCGGGAGCGGTGGCGCAGCCCGTCCAGGGCGGGCCAGCGGTGGGCGGCGCGGGCGAGTTCGGCGACCAGGACGTCGACCGGGTCGGCGGCCTTGCGGGCGAGCGCGGCCTCGGCGGCGCCGCCTTCGAGCAGGTCGGCGGCGCGGACCAGCAGGGAGGGCTCGTCCACGGCCTGGAGCAGGAACTCCAGCCGCCAGGCGTCGTCGGAGGGGCTGCCCTCGGGGTCGTCCGGGTCGGGGCCGAGCGGCTCGACCAGGCGGAAGCAGAGCCGCAGTGCCGGATCGACGGGCTCGGCGGCGGCGTACCAGGCGCCGAGCCGGCGGCGCAGTTCGGCGAACTCCTCGGGCGGGGCGCCGTCGAACCCGGCGTCGGGGGTGGTGAGGGCGTGCAGCCACCGTTCGGCGGCGGCCCCGGCCCCACCGGGCGGCGGGAAGGGCGTGTCCGCCAGTGCGGCGCGGGCCTCGGCGTCCACCAGCGCACCCAGGGCGGCGTCCAGCAGCGCCTCACCGCTGCCGGGCCCGTGCGGCCACTCCCCCAGCAGGACGGGCGGGCAGCCGGCGGCCAGGGCGGCGGCCTCGTGGCGCCCGGCCGGGGTGGGGTCGGGCCGCCACCGGGCCTGCGGCCGGCCGTCGGCGGCGGCCACGGGCATCGGCAGCACCCGGCCCCGGCCGACCGTCCGCCAGGCGAGGTCGTGCACCCCGGTGAGCCAGCGCAGCGAGGGGCCGTGAACCACCTCGACCCGCCCGGCTCCTGGCAGGTCGGTGCCGGTGACGGCCCAGACCGGGTCGAAGACCTCGCCGAGCAGCTGGGCGGCGGCCCCGGCGTCGAAGAGCAGCGCCGGCACCCGCCAGGGCGTGAGCACGGCACCGCCGCGCGGCGGGGTGACCGACAGGTCGGGCGAGGGCGCGGGGACGGCCCCGACGGTGGGCAGCAGCAGGGTGGCCCAGCGTTCGGGGGCCTGCCCGGCGAGCCAGCCGAGGCCCGGGCCGATGCCGCCGAGCACGGCGGCCAGCTCGGCGGCCGGGCAGGCGTAGGGGTGGGCGCGCGGCGCGGGGCGGTCGGGGCGCGGGTCGGCGGCGCCCGGGTGGGCGCGGGCGTCCTCGGCCCAGAGCGCCAGCCGCCCGTCCGTCCGCCAGAGCGCGTGCAGGACGAACATCGGGGGCCTTCCGGGCGTGCTGGGACCGTCCTTCGCAGCCTAACCGGGAGGGCCGACAGGCCGGTCCGTCGAGCCGTTCGGGGGAAGCCCGAAAGCTGTGGTTGAAAGTTGAACGACATTGGCCTATGGTGGAGCCAACAAGTTGAAGCCTAAACAACCGGCTTCGAACCAAGGAGGAAGCCATGGGCCTGTTCAACCGCACCAAGACCGTCACCGCCCCCGCCGCGACCGCCGTCCGGACCCCGGCCGGCCCGGACCTCGCCCACCTGACCGGCGACTGGACCATCGACAACACCCACAGCGAGATCGGCTTCTCCGTCCGCCACGCGATGGTCACCAACGTCAAGGGCCGCTTCACCGATTACGACGGCAAGCTGCACCTGGACGGGACCCACCCGGGCAACTCCTCGGCCGAGCTGGTGATCAAGGTCGGGAGCATCGACACCAACCAGGCCCAGCGCGACGAGCACCTGCGCACCGGTGACTTCTTCTCCGTCGACACCCACCCGGAGATCCGCTTCCGCAGCACCTCCGCCCAGCTGGTCCACGGCGACTCGTACCGGATGACCGGCGACCTCACCATCAAGGGCACCACCCGCCCGGTCGTGCTGGACCTGGAGTACACCGGCAGCGCCACCGACGCGTACGGCGCCAACCGGGTCGGCTTCGAGGGCAAGGCCGTCGTCGACCGCACCGACTTCGGTCTGACCTACAACGCGGCGCTGGAGACCGGCGGCGTGCTGATCGGCGAGAAGGTCAAGCTCAGCTTCGACATCTCCGCCGTCAAGGCGGCCTGAGCCGCCTGACCCCCAGGAGCACCGCCCCTGCCCTTCCCCCCGGGGCAGGGGCGGTTTCCAACGTTTCCACCGGTTCCCACCTCCCCGACGCCATCCCGACGGCCCCGCCGCGCCGCCCCCGACGGCCTCCGGCCGCCTACCCCGGCGGCAGCAGCGCCGCGTCCGCCGCGGGCAGCCAGCCGCCCGCCGGGCGGCGCAGCCAGCCCTCGGCCGCGCCGAGCGCACCCGCCGCGGCGGCCAGCGCCCGCAGCCCCGGATGACGATCGCCGGGCCGGTGCACCAGGCTGACCAGGCTCAGCGGCACCGGCCGCACCAACGGCACGTTCACCGTCCCCGGGATCCGCGGACCGCCGACCGTGGTCAGCATCGGATCCCCGTGCCGGGCGAGGTAGCGGGCGGTCTCGTCCACACCCACCGGCGGCACGTACGGCGCCGCCGCCGTCAGACCGTGCTCGCGCAGCAGCCGGGCGCCGAGGTCGGCCCACTCGGTGGTGGCCGGGTTGCCCGCGCAGACGTCCACGGGGTGCCCGGCCAGATCGGCCAGACGCAGCGCGCGGCGGTCGGCCAGCGGATGGGTGTCCGCCATCATCACCGAGATCCGCTCCAACCGCACCGGCAGCTGGACGAGTTGGCCGCGCACCCCGGCGGGCAGCCCGGCGAAGCGGCCGAAGGAGGCGTCCAGCCGGTGGGCCAGCAGCTCGGCGGCGGCCGCGGCCAGGCCGCCGTGAAAGCGGGCCAGCAGTTCGCCCTCCGGCCAGGAGGCGCGGGCCCGTTCGAGCACCCGGTCGGTGGTCAGGTCCGGGCCGGTGACGTCACTGTTGAGGTCGATCAGCAGCGGCCTGGCACCGGCCCCGGTTCCGGTCGCCGCCTCCGCGAGGATCTCGTCGTGCAGGGCCAGGAACCGGCGCGCCCGGGGCAGCAACCGCCGCCCGGCCGGGGTGAGTTCGACGCTGCGGGTGGTGCGGGCGAACAGCGCGTCGCCGAGCAGCCCCTCCAGGCTCCGGACGTCCCGGCTGAGCGCCTGCTGGGCGATGTGCAGTCGCTCGGCGGCCCGGCCGAAGTGCAGGGTCTCGGCGGTCGCGACGAAGCCGCGCAGCAGTCGGGGGTGCAGGTCACGGGGCATGGGCGGCAGATTAACAACGGCGTGTTGTGAGTGCGACGAAACAGGTGTTGGACGGCCGCCCGCCGACGGCGCCAGGCTGGGGAACCCCGCCCTCCCCGCTCACAGGAGCACCATGCCCTCGCCCGCCCTCCTCGCCTCCTACCGGAGGCTGTTCGCGGCCCCCGGCGCCGCCGCCTTCACCCTGGCCGGGCTGCTGGGCCGGCTGGCGCTGTCGATGTACGGCGTCTCGCTGGTGGTGCTGCTCTCCGAACGGCGCGGCTCGTACGGGCTCGCCGGGGCGGTCTCGGCGGCCGGGCTGGTCTTCGGCGCGATCGGGATGCCGCTGATCGGACGGCTGGTGGACCGCTACGGGCAGGCGCGGGTGACGGTGCCGGCCGCGCTGTACAGCGCCGTTCCGATGGCCGCCCTGCTGCTCTGCGTCCACCTCGGCGCGCCCGACTGGACGCTCTTCCTCAGCTCCGCGGCCTGCTCGGCCATGCCCAACCTCGGCGGCATGGCCCGCTCCCGCTGGGCGCACCTGCACCGGGACGACCCGGCCGCGCGCCACCTGGCCAACTCCTTCGAGCAGGCGCTGGACGAACTCTGCTTCATGGCCGGGCCGGTGCTCGCGATGCTGCTCTGCACGACGCTCGCCCCGGAGGCCGGGATGATCGCCACCGGCGCCCTCGGCACCGTCGGCGCCCTGCTCTTCGCCGCCCAGCGCCGCACCGAACCCCCGCTGCCCGTCCGGGACTCCGCCGAGCGGCGGCACGGCTCGCCGCTGCGGGCACCCGGGCTGCGGGTGCTGGTGCTGACCTTCCTGGCGACCGGCATGGTCTTCGGCGCGACCGAGATCACCACCGTGGCGTACGCCGACGCGCTCGGCCACAAGGCGACGGCCGGCCTGCTGCTGGCCCTGGTCGCGGGCGGTTCCTGCGTGGCCGGGCTGCTGTTCGGCCTGCTGACGCCGCGCCGGGCTCCCGGTACCCGCTTCCTGCTCTGCGCCGCGGCGATGGCCGCGGTGCTGCTGCTGCCGCTCGCCGCCGGACTGGGCGGGGCCGGACTCGGGGCACTCGGCGTGGCGCTGTTCGCGGCCGGCACCGCCACCGCGCCGACCATGGTGACCGGGATGACGCTGGTCCAGGAGCTGCTGCCGCGGCGGCAGTTCAACGAGGGCATGGCGATGGCGGTGTCCGGCATCGTGGTCGGCATCTCGGCCGGGGCGGCGCTCGCCGGAACGGTCGCCGAGCGGGCCGCCCCCGGCACCGGCTACGCCCTGCCCGCCGCGGCCGCCGGGCTCGCGCTGCTGATCGCGCTGGCCGGGCGACGGCACCTCACGGCGCCGAAGGCGGCGGAGGGCTCGCCGGGCGAGGGCGCGGCGGAAAATGCCGAGCAGATTGTCAGTGGCACCCTCTAACGTCGAGGCATGGGGGAAATCACCTACGTCCGAGGCGATGCCACCACGCCCCAGGGCAAGGGCGTGAAGGTGATCGCGCACATCTGCAACGATCTCGGCGGCTGGGGCAGGGGCTTCGTGCTCGCGCTCTCCAGACGCTGGCCCGAGCCCGAGGCGGCGTACCGGCGCTGGCATCGGGAGCGGGCGAAGAACGACTTCGGCCTCGGGGCCGTCCAACTGGTCCCGGTCGATCCGCACCTCTGGGTGGCCAACCTGGTCGGCCAGCGGGGCATCCGCACGGGGCGCTCCACCGGAGTGCCGGTGCGGTACGAGGCGATCGACACCGGGCTGGCCGCACTCGGCGAGCACGCGCTCCGGCTCGGCGCCTCCGTCCACATGCCGCGGATCGGCTGTGGCCTGGCGGGCGGGCGCTGGGAGCGGGTCGAGCCGCTGGTCACCGCCCGGCTGACGGCCCGGGGCGTACCGGTGACGGTCTACGACGTCGACTGACCCGACCCGACCACTTCCACTTCACCGATCCGCCGGCTCCGACCGGTCGGGACCGGGCGCCACGCGCCCGGCCGGCCAGGCGTACACGTACTCGGGCAGCAGGAATCCGCCGGGGAACTCACCCTCCTGCGCCCGGACCCGCTCGGCACCCTCGCGCTCGTAGAAGGCGATCGCCCGGGTGTTGTCCCGCAGCACCTCCAGGGAGAGTCCGGCCCCGGGGTGCCGCTCGGCGACATGGGCGCGGCCCGCGGTCAACAGCTCGCGGCCGATGCCGCCCCCGTTCAGACCGGGGCGCACGTGCAGGTTGTCGATCAGCACCCCGCCGTCCGGCTGCGGGACGAGATAGATGAACCCGGCCACCGCACCGGCCCGTTCGGCCAGCAGGAGCTCGGGCGTGTTCTCCGGCTCCCCGTAGTCGGCTTCCAGTCGCAGTTTCCACAGCTCACGCCGCTGGGCGACCATCCCGTCGCCCAGCCCCTCCTCCGGGACGATCCCCCGGTAGGTGGTGCGCCAGCTGGCGGCGTGCAGTTCGGCGATGGACTCGGCGTCCTGCACTCCGCCGCGCCGAATGACGGTCCGCTCTGAACTGATCATGTGACCAGCCTCCCACAGAGATGGAGTTGAACATGTTCAACCGATACGTCTACAGTGCTGCCCAGATTTTGAACGCGTTCGAAATGATGGGGGTCATCGTGGCACCGGATGCGGAGGGGGCATCCGGTACCACGAACACCGACACCGGATGGAACGTCGTCTCCGGCTAGGCTCGTGCCCGTGGACGACCTGGCAGCGACGAACCGAACGGACGGCGAGAACGGCACGGCCGAGGCTTCGGCCGTGCCCGGACCGGAGAGCGGGCCCGGGCCGGAGGCCCTGCCCGGCGGCCGGGCCAAGCCGAAGACCGACAAGAGTGAGGCCACCCGGGCCCTGATCCTCGAGACCGCCATGCGGCTGTTCCAGGAACGGGGCTACGAGAAGACCACCATGCGCGCCATCGCCACCGAGGCGGGCGTGTCGGTGGGCAACGCGTACTACTACTTCTCGGCGAAGGAATTCCTGATCCAGGGGTTCTACGACCGGATGACCTACGAGCACGCGGCCGACGCCAAGCGCCGCATGGCCCACACCCGGGACTTCTCCGAGCGGCTGCAGATCGCGCTGACTTCCTGGCTCGACACGGCCGCGCCGTACCACGAGTTCTCCGCGCAGTTCTTCCGCACCGCCGCCGACCCGACCAGCTCGCTGAGCCCGTTCTCCAACGAGTCCCACCCGGCCCGGGCGACGGCGGTCGAGCTGTTCCGCGACGTGCTCCAGGGCTCGGAGCTGGCGCCCAAGCTGGACGCCGAACTCGTCGAGCTGCTGCCCGACGTGCTCTGGCTGTACCTGATGATCGTGGTGCTCTACTGGGTCTTCGACCGCACCCCGGACACCGAGCGCACCAGGGAGTTCGTGCGGCGCTCGACGCCGCTCGCGGCCCGGGTGATCAACCTGTCCCGCTACCGGGTCTTCCGCCCGATCGTCCGTGACGCCAAGGGCCTGATCCAGGACTTCATCCTGCCCACCATCGGCAAGACCGCGGTCAAGTAGCGCCCGGGCGCACAGAGACGGCCGGCCCGCGAACGGGCCGGCCGTTCCCGTCGGAGCGGGACTCAGAACTCGGTCGGCGTCCAGGCCCGGACCGGGGTGCGCAGCAGCAGGTCGACGGCGGCCGCCGCGCCCGGGCGCAGCTCGGTGACCAGGGCGGCCGCGGCCAGCCCTGACGCGGTCTGCCCGCCCAGGTAGAGCGAGCCCAACTCCGAGGCGCCGAGCGCGAGATCGGCGTCGTCGGTGGTCCTGGCGCAGCGACCGGTACCGTCCTCCGCCACCTCCAGGGCCCAACGGCCGGACGCGTAGCCGAGCTTGTCGTCAACCTCCAGCACCACCCGGCCGGAGGTGTTGTACGTCCGGGCGCCGAACGCGGCCTCGACGTCCAGCACCCGCAGCCACACCTCGTCACCGTTGCCCTCGTACGGGGTGGCCGCGCGCGGCTCCTGGAGCAGCAGCGGCAGCGGGTCGTCCGGGCCGAGCCTGGGCACCGTGACCCGGCCCACCCAGTCGACGGACAGCACGAAGCGCCACAGCTCCACCGCGGTGGGGAGGTCGAGGGCGATGAACTCGCTCACCTCGAGCGTGCTGTCGGGGTAGGCGCCGTCCCACTTGTCCTCGACCCGGTAGAGCACCAGGCCGGTGACCGTCCCGTCGGCGTCCCGGTGGACGGCGGCGAACGGCTCCTTGAAGTCGACGCCCGGTGTCCGGACCTCGCCGGTGGTGCGCAGCCACCACAGCTCGTCGCGCTCGATCGCGCCCGGCTGGGTGCGCCGCCAGCGCTCGTACAGGTCCGCGCCCAGGTCGCGCAGCTCCATCATGCCCGCGAAGTCGATCCGACCGCCGGGGACGCCCGGCAGGCCCTCGCGCAGGCCCCGGGTGCGGCGCAGGTTGACGTGCAGGCCTGCGCCCCACGTCGCCGGGCCGAAGCCGAACCGGCCGTAGATGTTGTACTCGGCGGCCATCAGGACGGCGACCGCCCTGCCGCGCTCGGCGGCGGCCGCGAGGTCCCGGCGCATCATCGCGCTGAGCAGGCCGCGGCGGCGGTGGGTGGCGCTCACCGTGACGTTGGTGATGGCGTCGGCCTGGACGACGGCCCCACCGGGGACGGTCAGTTCGGTGTCGAAGCTGCGGAAGGTGGCGATCTGGCGGTCGCCGTCGAAACCGGCCAGCAGCCGGCCCGGCTGCCACTGCCGGCGGCGGATGTCCGTCGCCGGGGGCAGGTGCGGGCGCAGGAACCCGAAGGCGAGCGCCTTGTCCCAGCCCTCCACCTCGTTCTGGGAGACGGCTCGGACCAGAATCCCGTTCACGGTGTCGACGGCCGCGTGATCGATGCTGTTGCCCATGCGGGCCACCGTACGGCGGCCCTCCGGGGGCGGCATCCGAATTAATCCGTGCGCGATCCCAGGTGCTCACCCGGCACCACCACCCAGTGGTTGGTGCGCAGGACGCGGTCCGCGAAGTCCAGGTCCCGTTCGCCGAGCAGCCGGAAGCCGAGCGCGCGGCAGATCCCGTTGGACGGCCCGTTGCCCGCCCCCGGGTTGGCGTGCACCTCGCCCCAGCGGCCGTCCCCGGCGGCGTCGTCCAGCACCTGGCGCACGGCCGCCTTGGCGAGGCCGCGCCCCTGGTACTCGGGCAGCACCATCCAGCCGATCTCGGAGACCGGCACGCCGTCCTCCTGGTCCGACCAGAGCGTGACCGTGCCCACCGCCTCGTCGTCCGCGGCGACGGCCGGCACGATCATCCTGATCCAGGAGGCGTCCGCGGCCACCAGGGAGAGGTCCTTGCGCAGCCGCGCCTCCACCCGTTCCCGGGGCAGCGGGCCGCCCAGTTCGGCCATCATCACCGGATCGCAGCGCATCCGGACGTACGCCTCGACGTCCCCCGCCCGAACATCCCGCAGCCGCATGACGCCTCCTCAGTGCCGGTCCGAGCGGCCACGCTAACGCGGCCCACCGACAGTGGCGTCCGGACGGCCCCGGCTGGCATCCTCGTGCCGGTTCAGGCACAGACGATCCGCATCCCGGGGGGAATCCATGGAGGACGAGTACTTCCGCAAGCTGAAGGAGTACGAGGGCCGGTCGTCGACCGCGAAGCTCGTCGGCGCGCTGGCCGTCGCCGGCTGGCTCTGGGCGCTCTGGCTGGTCTTCGTCCCCGGCAACGGGCTCTGCGGCTCGCCGGCCTTCTACGAGCCGACCGGCTTCCACATGCAGGAGGCCTGCGACTCCGAGATGATCGGCCGGATCGGCGGCGCGGTCGCCGTCCTGCTGGTGTCGCTCCCGCTCGCCGCCGCCTGGGGCTGGGCCGTCCTGCGGCTGCGCGACAGCCGCAAGGAGCTGGCCGCCGCCCTGAACGACCGCTGACCGGCCCGCGCCGCCGCGGCGCGATTCGCCGTGGACCCGACGCCGCGGGGCCCTACGGCCTGGCGTAGAAGTTCGGGGTGCCCATGATCCAGAGGCTGGCCTGCTTGATCGGCACGCCGGCCCGCGGGGCCTCGATCATCTGGTCGTCGCCGATGTAGAGCCCGACGTGGTAGATGTCGGCGGCGCGCCCGGTGTCGGTCCAGAAGACCAGGTCGCCGGGGCGCAGTTGGCGGTAGCCGATCGGGGTGCTCTGGGCGTACTGGTCGGCGGCGAAGTGGTTGAGCTGCCGACCGCCCTCGCGCCAGGCCATCATCGTCAGCCCGGAGCAGTCGTAGCCGCCCGGGCCCTCGCCGCCCCAGACGTACGGCAGGCCGATCCTGGACCTGGCGAAGGCGACGGCAGCGGCCGCGCCCTCGGCGGACCACGGACGGGAGGACGGCGGCGCCTGGGCCCTGACGCCGGCCGAGGCGGCCTCCGCCTCCCGGGCGGCCTGCTCGGCGGCGGCCCGGGCGGCGGCCTCGGCCTCACGGGCGGCGATCGCCTCCAGGGCCTCGCGGCGTTGGCGCTCCAGCTCGACGGTGGTGTCCCTGGCCGCGGCCAGCTCGACGAGCAGCTGCTCGCGGCGCTGGGCCGCGGCCGCCACCTCGGCCTGCTGGGCCGCCAGCCGCTGTTCCGCCCGGACCTTGGCCGCGCCGACCTCGGCGGTGGCCCTCCCGGCGGCCTCGGTGGCGGCCCGGGCGGCCGCGGAGGCGCTGCGGGCGGCGGCGGCCGTGGAGGTGGCGGCGTCCAGGATCTGCCGGGTGCGTTCGCTGACCTGGCCGATCGCGGCGGCGCGGTCACCCGCCTCGTGCGGGCCGTGGGAGCCGAGCAGAGCGTTGAGCGCGGAGAGTTCGGCGCCCGCGCCCTGCCGGTACGTCTCGGCCGCGAGCCGGGCCGCGTCGTCGGCGGCGGCCGCCCGCTCGGTCTCGGCGGTGGCGGCGCGCTGCGCTGCGGCCGCCTCCTCGGCGCGGGCCCGGGCGAGCGCGAGCTGGGCGCCGTTGTAGGCCTCGACGGCCTGCTCGGTGGCGTGCCCGGCCCGGTCCAGCTCGGCCCGGGCGGCGGTGAGCGCGGCCTCCAGGGCGGCGGCCGAGGAGGCCTTGCCCTCGACCTCGGCCCGGGCCCGGTCGATCTCCTCGGTGCTCGGGTACGGGTCCTCGTCCGCGGCCCGGCCGACCGTCGGCGCGGGGGCTGCGGGGGCGGCCTGGGCGGCGGGGAGCAGCCCGAGCAGGGCGGTGAGGGACAACAGGAGGGCCGGCAGGATCCTGCGCGCCACGCGGCATCCCTTCTGACGGGTCCGGAGGGGACGGCGTCGGACGGTGCACGGCCCGCCGGCGGACGGCGGGCGGGGCGGCGGGAGGTCCGATGAATCATCCCATCACGTGACAGAACGGTCACATGACGTCATGTTCTCAATTCCGGCGGCCTTCACACCTGGAAAATGCTCGGCTGGTCGGGTGACTATCAGATGATCTGACCAATCTCGGCATCGGCTGAGCGAACAGGCCGAGCTTGCCGGTGGGCGAGGCGCACCGAGGGCTACCGGCCGATCCGTCGGGTGTGCTTCCGCAGCCGGGGTTGCCGCTCGGGCCGGCTCTCCGTCCCGTTCGGTGCGACGGCGAAGGCCCGGCTGCGCCCGGCCCGGACGGTACGGCGGCGCTGCTGCGCCTGGCGGGAGCGGGCCGGACCGGCCTCGGCCACCCCGGGCACCGGGTCCGCCGCACCCGGGCGCCGGTCACCCGCCCCCGCCGCGGCCGCCGAGCGGCGGTCGGCCAGCCGGGCCTGTCGGCGGGCCAGCGCCCGGGCGGCGTGCGCGTCGAGGTGGGCGGTGGCCCTGGCGGCCATCCGCTCGGCCACCCGGTGCGCGGCCGGGTGGTTGGCGGGCACCTTGTCGGGAGCCCCGGCGATCAGGTCGAAGAGCCAGGTGCGGGCCAGGTCCGCGCGCCGGTGCAACAGGCGCTCGCGCCGGAGCGCACGCGCCCGTCGGCGGGGGCGCGTGGCGTACCGCCAGCGGGCCCACGGGCTGCTCGGGCGGGCCAGCCGGATCGCCCCGATCCAGGACAGGCCGGGGACCATGATCCCGAGCAGGCCGGTCCACACCTTCCCCTTGATCAGGGTGATCACCGAGGCCAGCGCGTTCACCGAGAGGATCGTGACCAGGCCCCACCTGGTCTCCTCGCCGGGCACCACGCCCAGCGGCACGTACCCGACCAGCAGCAGGGAGGTGAACAGGATGCCGAAGATCACCGCGTCCACCGACTTGCGGCCCTGCTCGCTCCAGTACACGTCGTCCAGGTGCAGGATCAGCGCGAACTCGTCCAGCACCAGGCCGCAGCCGATGCCGAAGGCCAGCCCGAACCAGTCGATCCACGGGTGCCCGCCGTAGGTGGCGAACACCCCGATGCCGCCGAGCAGCAGGAAGCCCAGGCCGAACACCATGTGGTGGATGTGCAGGCCGCCCGGGGTCACGTTGCCCGGCCACCAGCTCACCTGGGCGCGGATCATCCGGACGCTGAACCGGATGCAGACGAAGGAGGTGATGAATCCGACCAACAGCAGGAACAGCGGTTGCTTGTGCGCGGCGACGATGTGCTCGCGGTAGCCGTCCAGCAGTGTCGTCATGGGTCTTACCTTCGTTCCTGGTCCTGCGTCCTGCCTGCCGTGACGTGGCCCGGGGCCCAACTCGCCCCCAACACCGGCCGACGTCCGGTCAGAATCCTCGGGTGCGCTTGGCCGCCCGGCGCGGCACGGCCGGGTAGAGCGACGGGAGCTCGGCGCCGACCGGCAGCTTCATGAACAGCCGGGCGATCTCCCCGCCCAGGTTCACCCCGACCGCCAGCGCCATCGCGATCGCCGCCGCCCGGAAGACCGACACCAGGCCGGCGCTGGAGTGGCCCTGGGCGAAGGCGAGCATCCCGAGGTAGAGCGCCGAACCGGGCATCAGCGGGCCGATCGCGGCGGTCACGTACGGCAGCGCCGACCCGTTGCGGTAGCGCGCCATCAGCTGGCCGAAGAGGCCGACCAGGCCGGCCGCCACGCCGGTCGCCGCGATCGGGTTGACGCCCGCGTTGTACACCAGCGCGCCGTAGCTGGCCCAGCCGATGCCGCTGTTGACGGTGACCAGGGCCAGGCTGCGGCGGTCGGTCTGGAGCAGTGTCGCGAAGGCCAGGGTCAGCACCATCGCCGCGACCATCTGGACCGGCGGGTAGTTGACGCCCACCAGGCTCTCGTCCGGGCGCAGGTTCGCCTCGAAGCCGACGCCCAGGTAGAGGATCACCATCACGCCGATCACGATGCCCGCGACCAGGTAGACCACTTCCAGCAGGCGGGCGGCGGCGGTGATGTAGAAGCCGGTCAGGCCGTCCTGCACGGCGGCGACCAGGGCGCGCCCGGGAAGCAGGGCGAACAGGCCGCCGGTGATCACGACCGAGCCGCGCAGGCCCCAGTCGTTGAACGAGAGGATGATCCCGGAGGCGGCGGCCGGCATCGCGGCCGCCACGAACTGGTAGAACTCCGGCAGCCGGCGCTTGGCCAACGCGGAGGCCAGCCGGTCGCCGAGGACGGCCGCGACGAAGGCGCTCGCGAACACCAGCCAGCCCTTGTCGTCCATCTTCCCGCCGACCAGGAAGGTCGCCGCGCCGGCCAGCAGGCCGGTGGTCAGGGCGAGGAACCAGGCCGGGTACGGGTGCCGGTTCCGGCGGATCACCGCGAGCCGGCGGTAGGCGTCGTTGACCGTCACCTTCTCCGCGGTGATGTCCGCGACCAGCTCGTACACCGCGTCGAGCCGGGTGTAGTCGGAGGTGCGGCGGCGCACCACGCGGTCGGCGGTGACCGGCGGCTCGACCAGCGAGGGCTGGTACGAGATGCCGATCAGGGTGAAGGTGACCTGCGGCTCGCAGCGGTCCAGTCGGTAGGCGTGCGCGATGCCGAGCATGGCCGCCTCGACGTCCTCGGCGGCCTCGCCGCTGGCCAGCAGCAGCTCGCCGATGCGCAGCGTGAGGTCGAGGATGCGCGGGACGTTGCGGGTGACGGCCGAGGAGGGGTGCATCTCGCGGGCGGTGCGCTCGAAGGCGGGCCGCTCGGACATCGGGGTGCGCAGCAGGGTGCGCATCCGGTCCGGCCAGGGCGCCTCGCCGGGAGCGCCGGCGGTCAGCTCCGGAATGGGGATGCCGGTGGGCGGGGTGTAGCCGGCCGCCCGCCACTCCTCCGGGGTGAGGGTGTCCTCGGCGACCGAGCGGCGGCGGACCGGGCGCTCGGCCTCGGGGCGCCCGGCCTCGGGGCGGGCCGCCGACGCGGGCACCGGTTCGGGCTCGGGGGCCAGCAGCCCCTTGGTCTCCGGGACGGGCGGGGCGAGCGGGACGACGGTGGTGGGCTCGAGCGGCGGGGCGGCGTGGCCGAGCAGGCCCTCGGTCGGCGGGGCGTCGGCGGGGTGCACCGGCGTCGGGGGTATCTGCCGCGCCTGTCGGACCGCCCGGCCCCCCCTCGCCCGCTTGCCCGCTCCCGGTCGGCCCCGCTTAGGCACTTCCGCTCCTCGCCACCCCTGGCAGCCGTCGGCCACCGCTCGATCTCGGGTTACACCTTGCCTGATCGAACAGCTCGACGCACATGTACGCGGCGTCCCGTGGCCGGAGCGGCGGACGCCTACCCGGCGCGGTGGTGGGCGGCCCGCGCCGCGCCGGAGCGGCGCGCCCGCAGCAGCTCGATCGCCACCGGGATCACCGAGACCAGCACGATGCCGACCAGGATGGCCTCGATGTTGTCCCGGACGAACGGGATCTGGCCGAGGAAGTAGCCGAGCACGGTGACGCCGCCGCCCCACAGCACCCCGCCGAGCACGTTGAACACCACGAAGCTGCGGTAGTTCATCCTGCTCACCCCCGCGACGATCGGGGTGAAGGTGCGCACGATCGGCACGAAGCGGGCCAGCACGATCGCCTTGGGTCCGTGCCGGTCGAAGAAGGCCGCGGCCTTCTCGACGTTCTCCTGCTTGAAGACCCGGGAGTCGGGGCGGCGGAAGAGGCTCGGGCCGACCTTGCGGCCGAAGAGGTAGCCGACCTGGTCCCCGGCCACCGCGGCGGCCACGACCAGCGCGCAGACCAGCCAGAGCGGCTGGTGCAGGTAGGTGCCGCCGGCCACCAGCAGGCCGGTGGTGAACAGCAGCGAGTCCCCCGGCAGGAAGAAGCCGATCAGCAGACCGGACTCGGCGAAGACGATGGCCAGGATGCCGATCAGACCGAAGGTGGAGATCAGGGTGGTCGGATCGAGCCAGGACGGGCCGAGGGCGAGGCTGGTCACGGTGCGGCACTCCGGGAAGGTCGAGTCTTGGCAATGAAACAGTAAAGCATTGACAAAGACTCGCCGCGGGGCCGGATGGTTCCCGGGCCGAGAACGCTGACAGCCGCGGACGGTCGCGGACGGTCGCGGACGGAACGCGCGCGGCCCCGGCGGGGGCCCGGGAGGGCCGGCCGCCGGGGCCACGTGGTCGGGGTTGGGGTCGGGGTCGGGGTCGGTCAGAGCCCGTAGCGCTCGACCGTCTCCTCGTGCCGGGCGAGGTCCGCTCCGGCCGCCTTGGCCAGCACCGGCCAGGCGAGCGGGTGCGCCAGGCCGTCGGTCAGCCGCAGCAGCAGGGCGTCGGCCTCGGCGGCCGAGGCGGTCGGCGGCACGCCGAGGGCCGCGTAGACGCCGGGCAGGGTGTCGCCGCCGTCCGCCGGGTCGGTGATCCGGTACTGGTCCCCGCTGTACACCCAGACCGCGTACCCGGCCCCGTGCAGTTCCTCGCGCAGGGCCGACCACCGCTCGTCCCCGGGCCAGGCGCCGTCGATCCAGTACGTGGTGTACCCGGCCGGGTCGAGCAGGGTGAGCAGCTCGAACACCGGGCGCCAGTGCCGCCGCTCCTCCTCGGGCGCGTCCTCGGCCGGCGGGCGCTCCAGCAGGGCCGGGGCGAAGACCACCACGTCGCCGTGGTTGAGCGTGAGGTCGTCGCCGAGCACCGGCAGGATGCGGGCGGTGGCCGGGCCCGTCCGGAGCGCGGGCAGGTCGGACGTGGCGCCGTTGGTCCGGGTGGCGCGGATGGTGACGAGCTGCCACTCCTCGTCCACCGGGCCCTCGGGCTCGTCGAACTCGATGTCGAGCAGCGCGCCGGTGGAGCGGACCACGGCCCAGTCGCGGTTGGCGGTGGCCGCGGTGATCAGGTGCCACAGGTCCGGCTCCTGGACCTGCCGGTGGCCGTCCTCCTCGGCGGCTCCGTCGGCCGGCGCCGCGCGCTCCAGCAGCTCCAGGTACATCCGCTGCGCGGTGGCGTGGTCCCCCAGCTCGGTGGCGGCGTGGGCGGCGAGACGGCGGGTGTTGATCACCTCGTCGTCCAGGGCCAGGATCGCCCGGCACCACTCCAGCGCCTCGGCCCAGCGGCCCTCGGTGGCGGCCCAGCGGGCGCGTATCCAGTGCCCGTCGGCGGGGGCGGTGACGGACACCCGGTCGGCGAGCCGGCGGATGCCCTCGGCGTCCCTGGCCTCGATCAGCATCTCGCCGAGCGCGCCGGTCAGCTCGCGGTCCGCCGCGTCCTGCTCCACGTACCGCCACAGCAGCTCGGCCGCGGCCCGGGCGTGGCCGAGGCCGCCCAGCACGGTGGCCAGGAGCACCGCCAGTCCGGTGGCGCCGGCCTGCTCACCCCGGTACCAGTCCAGGGCGACGGAGAGCAGGTCGGCGCCGGTCTCGTAGGGCACCCGGGTCTCGGCCAGGTGCGCCGTCAGCTCGCCCGGCGGGACGGGCAGCTCGGGCTCTGGCAGTGCCTCAGCGGCCGCACGCAGGGCCGCGACCTGCTCCGACACGCCGTCGGTGCGACGCAACCGGGTGAGCTTACGCTCTCCCGTCGCGGCGAGCGTCAGCGCCACCGTGCGGGCGCGCCGGGCGAGCGCGAGCCGACCCGCCGCCAGCAACAGGTCCACGCACGGGCGGTGCGCGCCGACGCCGTCCAGGTAGCCGACCCAGCCGGCCAGGACGGCGCCCAGCTCGGCGTCGTTCTCCCGTGCTCCGGCCGCGACCAGCAGCTCGACCGTCTGCGTCCAGGCGGGGCGCAGGTCGGCGTGGCGCTCGGCCTCGGCCCGCTCGGGCAGCAGGGCGAGCGCCTCCTCGGTGCGGCCGAGCGAGGCGAACGCGCGGGCCCGCAGCAGGGCGCCCCAGCGCTGGTCGCGCTCGTCCAGCCGGCGCCCCTGCGCCTGCTCGGCCCGCTCGGCGGTGTCCAGCAGCTCCAGCACCTCCTCGTGCCGGCCCAGCAGGTGCAGGGTGCCGGCCCGGGCCTGGTGGAAGCGGAGCGAGACCGACTGGCCGGCCGCCCGCATCCGGTTGGCCGCGGAGTCCAGGTGGTCCAGCGCCTCGCCCGCCCGGCCGTCGTCCTCCAGGGCGTCCGAGTACTCGCGGGAGAGGCAGTCGTAGCAGGCCCGGTCGGGCTCGATCCGGTCCAAGGTCTCGCCGACCACGGCGAGGCGCTCGGCCACGTACCCCGGTCCGTCGACCCGGGCGTGGCAGATCGCGAAGTCCTGCACCACACAGACGGACTGCGGGCAGCCCGCCGTCTCCTCCCGGTGCGCGAAGTCCAGCAGGTCAACCGCCTCGGGCAGCACCGCCTCTCCCTGCTGGCGCTTGTTCAGCAGGTTCTGCATCCGCCAGTGCCGCAGGTAGACCTCGACCCAGGGCAGGCCGAGCGCCCGGGCGGCGGCCACCGCCTCCGGGTAGAGCGCGTCCAGCTGCTCGTTGCGGCCCTCGGTGGCGTGCTCGGGCAGCTCGACGATGGCGTCGGCCAGCCGGTGGTGGCCGGCCTCGGCGAGCTGCCGGTGGGTGTCGCGCACCCAGGCCCAGATGTCGGTGGTCATGCCCGTTCCCCCTGCGTCGTGCTGATGAGTTGTCTACCGCACCCCACTGACAGTCCGTCCGTCACGGCTCCTCCGAGAGGGCGCCGGGGCTGTCCGGGACCTCCGGCAGACCGGCGGGAACAGCGGCGGTCAGGGCGGAGACCGCCGTGCCGATGCCGCTCAGCGCGGTGGTGAGGTCGCCCTCGGACGGACCGGACGAGGCCGCGGCCATGATCACCTTGATCGAGCGGAGCAGCCCGGCCGCCGTCGCGCTGCCGGTGTGCCCGGCGCGGTAGGCGGCGAGCAGGTCGTGGACCGCCGGACTGTCCAGGTTGAGGTACAGCCGGGCCCGGACCTCGCCGTCGGTGCGGGCGGTGAAGGCGCGGGCCAGCCGCAGGGCCGCGGACGGGATCCGGGCGTCCGCCTGGTCGTCCTCGATCCTGGCCTTCAGCTCGGCCTCGCGGTCCGGCACCAGCACCAGCGGCAGGCCGGGCGGGTCGAAGCGGGCCGGGACGAGCTGCTCGCCCGGGTCGGCGAGGGCGCCCGCCAGCCAGGCCGCCTCGTGCTCCGGCAGCGGGTGCTCCGGGTCGCGGAACAGCTCGCGGTCGCCCTTCTCGCTGCCCAGCTCGACCACCCGGCAGCCGCGCAGCTCGGCGTAGCGGTGCAGGAACGGCTGGACGGCGTAGCGGTCGCCGCGCGCGATCGGCACCCGCATCGCCCGGTACAGCATCTCCTCGAAGCCGCCGCCGCTGCCGATCGCGAGGTGCACCGCGCCGCCGCCCGCCGCGCGCAGTGCGCCGGCGGTGAGGTCGCCCTGGGAGGTGGGCACCGGGACGTCGTCGGCGAGCAGGGTGAACAGCCGCTCGTCGCAGAGCGCGGCGCCGAGCAGGTCGGCGCCGTGCCGGGCGAGGATGCGGCGCCAGGCGGCGGGCCGCAGCCGGGCGGTCTCGTACAGGCCGTCCACGATGGCGTCGGCGAGGACCTTCCGGAGCGCGTGGTAGTGCTCGTCGCGCTGGAGGTCCTCGCGGCTGGCGGTGGGGGTGAGCCGGTTGGACTCGACCACGCCGCCGATGAACCCGGCCCAGCGGGGCAGCAGGTCGCGGGCGTCCTCGGCGAGCAGCATGCCGCGCAGGTAGACGGCGAGGTCGCGGTTGTCGCTGGTGCCGTAGCTGCCGCCGTCCTGGACCCAGAGCAGGCCGGCCGCGTCGGTCACGCCCTCGACCGGGTGGACCGGGAAGGCGGTGAGCGGCTCGAAGCGGCGGCCGAACGCGGTGGCGAAGCGCATCCGGGCGGCGTACCGGTCGCCGTCGGAGGGGCGGCGCGAAGCGTCTCCGCCAGGGGTGGCGGTGGGCGACGGGAGGGCCCGCTGCCGCCAGGGCACCTCGACGGAGTTGACCGGCCGCTCGTCCGCGCCGACGTACACCGGGATCGACAGCAGCACGCAGTAGCGGCCGAGCACGTCGCGCAGGACGTCCTCGTCGGCGAGGTGGCCGTGCTCGGGCTTGAGCGCCAGCTCGACCACCGTGCCCGGGTGGGGCCGGGCGGGCACCGGCTCGACCTGGTACTGCTCGCCGCCACGGCTGCGGTAGCGGTGGCCGAGCCACGGTTCGCGGTGCGAGGTGGTGGTGACGGTGACCTCGTCGGCGATCGAGAAGGCGGAGAGGAAGCCCAGTCCGAAGGCGCCGATCAGCTCCTGGTTCCCGGTCAGTTCGCGCAGCATCCGGGTGTAGCCGGTGCCGACGGTGGCCAGGTAGGAGTGGATCTCGGGTTCGGTGAGGCCGGCGCCGGTGTCCTCGATGGCGACGGTGCGCCGGGCGGCGTCGGCACGTACCCGGATCAGCGGGCGGTGGTCGCCGTCCGGGTCCTCCAGGAGCCGGCGGGTGTGCGAGTCGTGGGCGTTCTGGACGAGTTCGCGCAGGGCGACCAGCGGGGTGGAGTAGAGGTGGGTGGCGAGGACGTTCACCAGGCCGCCGAGATCGACCTCGGTCGTCCGCAGCTCCTCGTCGGGGGTGGGCTCGGGCGGGACACCATCAGACATGGGTCCTCAGTGTGCCAGTGCGACTATCCGTCGACCATTTCTTTCTCCTTGGCTCCTTCCCGACGGAATGGCGAAATGACGGAATGCGGTCAACTTTGAATTGACTGCCCCTCCACCATCGGGCGATTTGCCACCCGTTCGGTGGAGTTCGTCCACATCGCTGGTGAATGCTGAACGGGCGACGCCAGGCCACGGCGCCCGGGGCGGCCACTGCGGGCGGCGCCACAATTCGCACTTCTCGCCAGGGAGACCACCGTGTCCCGTATTCGCGCAGCCGCCGCCGTCACCGTCCTCGGCGCGTTCCTCCTCGTCGGATTCGGCGCCGCCACCGCGCACGCCGGCAACGGCGCCGGCCCGGCCGACCACTCCGGCGCCGGCGTGGTGAGCAACGCCGGCTCCGGCAACATCGTCGGCAACGTCCACGGCACCGTGGTCAACACCCAGCAGACGGCCACCGGTTCGGGTGCGGGCAACCAGCACAACGGTCTCGCGGTGACGGGCAACAGCGGGAGCGTCGGCGTCCAGCAGAGCAACGGCGGGACGGCCGACCCCGGGCGGGGCGACGACGGGAACGCGGGCACCACCCAGTCCGACCGCGGCGTCGACGCGCGGGTCCACCACCCCCACGTCCTCCACTAGGAGGCCCCTCGACCTCCCCGCCCCCGCCCTCCTCAGAGCGGCCCTTCCCCGGGGACGCCCAGCACCGCCCGACCGAGCCGCAGCAGGCAGTCCCCGAGGTCCGGCCGGGCGCTGTGCGGACGGTTCCGCACCCCGTCGTTGACCAGCGCGAACAGCGCGTGCACCCGGATCCGGGCGGTCGCCGCGTCGTACCCGGGGTACACCTGCCGCAGCAGTCCGACCCAGGTGCGCAGGAAGTCCCTCCGGAAGTCCACCGCGGCCCGGCGGTCGGGCGGGGCCAGCCGCTCCGTCTCGCTGAGCATCGCGCCCAGGTAGTCGCCGTTGCGCAGCGCGAAGCCGACGTACGCGCCCAGCCCGGCCTCCAGCGCCGCCCCGGGCCCGGCGGCGGCCGCGATCGCGCCGTCCACCTCGTGCCAGAGCCGTTCGCGGCTGCGCACCAGCGAGGCGGCCAGCAGCTCGGCCTTGCTGTCGAAGTGCCGGTAGACGCTCGGGCCGGATATGCCGACGGCGGCGCCGAGTTGGTCGGTGCTGACGTTGTCGAACCCGCGCTGGTGGAACAGCCGCACGGCCGCCGCGAGCAGCTCCTCCCGGCGCGCCCGCGGTCTGGGCTCCGGCGCCGGCCGCGCCACCGGTACGCCGACGGACCCTGCGGCCGCACCGCCCAGGGGGACCGCGCCGTCCACGGGGACGGCGAGGACGGCCGCGACCATCCCGCGCAGCAGCGCCTCGGCCCGCCGGGGCTGCGGCGCCGCCGACTGGTAGGACAGCCCCGCGCAGGCCGAGAGCGCCGACCAGCAGAGCAACTCGGAGTCCCCGGCGGACAGTTCGGGCCGTTCCGCACGCAGTACCGCGGTCATCAGCGCGACGTCGGCGCGCAGTTCACGGCGCAGCGCCGCCCGCCGGGCCGGCGGCAGCAGCCGGGCGTCACGCTGCACCAGGGTGCCGAGCGGACGGTGGCCGACCGCGACGGCGGCCAGCGCGGTGCCGAGGTCGGCGGGGGTACGGGCCGCGCGCAGGCCTTCGGCGAGCGCGTCCAGGCCCAGGCGGACGGCCCG
Source organism: Kitasatospora sp. NPDC096204 (assembly GCF_044763205.1). Taxonomy (NCBI): domain Bacteria; kingdom Bacillati; phylum Actinomycetota; class Actinomycetes; order Kitasatosporales; family Streptomycetaceae; genus Kitasatospora; species Kitasatospora sp. NPDC096204. Next base: position 19,107 of record NZ_JBIWFT010000046.1, on the reverse strand, counting down.
GTCGAGCAGTTCGGGCTTGCCGCGGAAGTGCCGGTAGAGCGCCGGCGCGGTGATCCCGACGCCGGCGGCGACCTCGGTCATCGAGACCTGGTGGTAGCCGCTGCGGTGGAAGCGGTCGGCGGCCACGGCCAGGATCTGGGCGCGCCGCCCGGGCGGCCGTCGGACCACCATGGCGGGCCCCCTCTCCTGCGAGCGTCGACGGAAGGCTAGCAAGGATTCACTTCATGCCCCTCCAGGCCGTTCCCCACGGGCTTTTCACCCCGGGCCGACTCTGGACAGCCGAAGCTACCCCCGATTAACTTGTGGGGCCATCACCAGGCACGTTCCGCTCCGGTCGGCAGCCCCGGCCGGTGCCGTCGAAGGGAGCGCCGCCGTGCGCCGCACCGTGTTCAACGAGGACCACGAGGCCTTCCGGGAGACCATCCGGGACTTCATCGCCAACGAGGTCGTCCCGGTCTACGAGAGCTGGGAGGCCGAGGGCCACCCGCCGCGCGACTTCTACCGGCAGCTCGGCGCGCTCGGCGTCTACGGCATCGAGGTGCCGGAGGAGTACGGCGGCGCGGGCGAGAGCGGGTTCAAGTACCAGGCCGTGATCGCCGAGGAGACCGCCCGGGCGGGCGTCAGCTTCGGTTCCTCCGGCGTGCACACCGGCCTGGTGCTGCCCTACCTGCTGGAGTACGCGAACGAGGAGCAGAAGCGGCGCTGGCTGCCCGGCTTCGTCTCCGGCGACATCATGACCGCGATCGCGATGACCGAGCCGGGCGCCGGCTCCGACCTCGCGGGCATCTCCACCACCGCGCGGCTCTCCGAGGACGGCACCCACTACGTCCTGAACGGCGCCAAGACCTTCATCACCGGCGGCGTGCTGGCCGACCTCGTCCTGGTGGTCTGCCGCACCGCCCCGCACGACCCGGAGAACCGCCGGGCCGGGCTGTCCATCCTCTGCGTGGACACCGCCTCCGAGGGGTACACCGTCGGCCGCAAGCTCCAGAAGATCGGCCTGCGCACCTCGGACACCGCCGAGTTGGCGTTCGACGACGTCCGGGTGCCGGTGGAGAACCTGCTCGGCGAGGAGGGCCGGGCGTTCTCCTACCTGACCCACAACCTGGTGCAGGAGCGCCTCGCGATCGCCGTCGGCGCGTACGCGGCGGCCGCGGCGGCGGTGCGGTTCGCGGTGCAGTACGTCAAGGACCGCAAGGTGTTCGGCAAGGCGGTCGCCGAGTTCCAGAACACCAAGTTCACCCTGGCCGACTGCGAGGCCCAGGTGGTGGCGCAGCAGTCGATGGTGGACCGGGCGCTGGAGCTGTACCAGAGCGGCGAGTTGACCGTCGCGGACGCGGCGGCGGCGAAGCTGTTCTGCACCGAGTCGGCCTCCACAGTGATCGACAAGTGCCTCCAGCTGCACGGCGGTTACGGCTACATCCTGGAGTACCCGATCGCCCGGCTCTACACCGACAACCGGGTGTTCCGGATCTACGGCGGCACCAGCGAGGTCATGCGCAGCATCATCGCCAAGTCGCTCGGCCTGTAGGGCCGTTCGGGCCGTTCGGCACTGTGGCGGGTCGCCCTCGGGCGGCCCGCCGCACCCGTGTCGACAGCCGTATCGACACCCGCGCCGGCGGCCGTCCCGCTCAGTTGGGCGAGCTGTGCTCGGCGCGCCAGGCCTCCCAGCCCGCCGTGGACGCCACCCGCGCCTCGCGCAGGGCCCGTTGGGCGAGTGCGGCCGGTGGGGTCTCCAGGCCGCGCACCCACTTGCGGCCCGCGGTGGCCAGGGCCACGCAGACCATCACCGTCCCGGCCGCACTGAGCACCGTGCCGACCGCGGTGAGCACCACGCCGCCGACCAGCACCGGACGGTTGACCTGGAACCCGCTGAGGATTTTCTGGTTGGTCGCCATGCCTCCACGATGCGGGCAGTCGGCGGGAGCCGCACCTCGGACTACTCGGGTCGGACGGCCCGGGGCCTGCCTCTCGAACTCCGCCGGATCAGGGCGCGGCGCCTCCGGGTGCGGGCCGCCCGGGCGTCCGCGACCCTGGGCACACGGAGTGCGCCCGGACCCGGAGCGAGGAGGAGGCGCGATGCCCGATCTCGAACAGCTCACCGTGGAGCACGCCGCCCGGGCGGCCGAGAGCCCGCACGGGCGCAGCGCCCACCTGGTCCTGCACGACGGGATGCTGCGGCAGACCGTGATCGCGCTGACCGCGGGCACCGCGCTGGACGAGCACAACCCGCCCACCGCGGGCAGTGTCCAGGTGCTGCGCGGCCGGGTCTCGCTGACCATCGCCGGCCGGCGACTGGAGCTGCCGGCCGGCCACCTGGAGCCCGTCCCGCAGGAGCGGCACGGACTACTGGCGCACGTCGACTCGGTGGTGCTGCTGACCGCCGTCACCGCGTAGCGGGCGGGGGCTCCACGGGGTTGAACACGCTGTCGCTGACCAGCCGCAGTCCGCGCAGGAAGTCCTGCCCGCTGGGGACGAGTTCGGGCGCGGCCAGCCACTGGGCGCAGTAGCCGGCCAGCAGGGCCTGGTAGAAGGCCCCGCGGGCGACCTCCTCCTCGGTGTCCGACACCTCGGGCACCCCCTGGAACACGGCGGCCAGCCCGAGCCGCCCCTCCTTCTGCGCCGCCGCGAAGGCCTGCGCCAGATCGGGGGCGTGCCCGGCCTGGGCGAGCGCCTCGAACTGGGCCGCCCAGAGCCCGCGGTGCTCGACGAAGACGCCCCGCAGGCCGTCCCAGACGGCCGCGAAGCGCACCTCCGGATCGTCCGGCACCCGGTTGGCGGCGATCACCACCGCCCCCATGGCCGCCCCCATCTCCCCGATCGCCTCGATCATCGCCGCGTTGAGCAGCGCCTCCTTCGAGCCGAAGTGGTAGCCGATCGCGGCCAGGCTGACGCCGGAGGCGGTCGCGATGTCACGGGCGGTGGTGCGCCCGTAGCCCTTCTCGTACAGGCAGCGCTTGGCGCCCGCCATCAGGTCTTCGCGGTTTCCCATGCCCTGATCCTACGGAAGTCCTGGACGAATGTCTTGCACATGCGTACTAGACAAGCGTCTGACACATCCGTACCGTCTTCCCCGTGACCGCAACCACCGGCCGCGCAGGCCGTCGCGAATGGATCGGCCTGGCCGTCCTCCTGCTCCCGACCCTCGTCCTCACCATGGACATGGGCGTGCTCTTCTTCGCCGTCCCGTACATCTCCACCACGCTGGCGCCGAGCGGCACCCAGCAGCTGTGGATCATGGACATGTACTCGTTCCTGCTGGCCGGGCTGCTCATCACGATGGGCGCCCTGGGCGACCGGATCGGCCGCCGCCGGCTGCTGATGATCGGCGCCGCCGGCTTCGCGGGCGCCTCGCTGCTGGCCGCCTGGTCGCACGACTCCGGCCAGCTGATCGCGGCCCGCGCGGTGCTCGGCGCGGCCGGGGCCACCGTGATGCCCTCGACGCTCGCGCTGATCCGCACCATGTTCCACGACCCCGGGCAGCGGCAGATCGCCCTCGGCGCCTGGGGCGGCGTCCTCACCGCGGGGGCCACCCTCGGCCCGGTCGCCGGCGGCCTGCTGCTGGAGCACTTCTGGTGGGGCTCGGCCTTCCTGCTCGCCGTCCCGGTGATGGCCCTGGTGCTGCTGACCGCGCCCGTCCTGCTCCCCGAGTACCGCTCCCCCGGCCGCACCGGCCGCTTCGACCTGCTCGGCGCCGCGCTCTCGCTGGCCGCGACCCTGCCGCTGGTCTACGGAGTCAAGACGGTCGCCGTCGACGGCTGGAGCCCGCTGCCCGGGCTCGCCGTCCTCGCCGGGCTGCTGTCGGCCGCCGCCTTCGTCCGGCGCCAGCGCACCGCCGCCGACCCGCTGCTCGACCTGAGCCTGTTCCGGATCCGCACCTTCAGCGGCGCGATCAGCGTCAACAGCATCGCGATGTTCGCGATGATGGGCTTCTCGCTCTTCACCTCGCAGTACCTCCAGCTGGTCAAGGGCATGAGCCCGCTGACCGCCTCGCTCTGGTCGCTGGTGCCGAGCCTGGGCGTCGGCGCGGCGGTCGGGATCAGCTCGGCGCTGGCCGGGAAGGTCCGCCCGGCGGTGCTGATGGGCGGCGGGTTCCTGGTCGGTTCGGCGGGCTTCGCGATGATGACCGGGGTCGGGGCGCACTCCCCGCTGGCGCTCATCCTCACCGCGGCGGGCGTGCTGGCCGCCGGGACGGTCGGCACCATGACGATGACCGCCGAGATGGTCGTCTCCGCCGCCCCGGTCGAACAGGCCGGCGCCGCCTCCGCCACCTCCGAGACCGCCGTCGAGCTCGGCAGCTCGCTCGGCATCGCCCTGCTCGGCGCGGCCGGCGCCGCGGTCTACCGCCACCGGCTGGACGGCGCCCTCCCGGCCGGCGTCGACGGCGAGGCCGCCCGGGCCGCCCAGGACACCCTCGGCGGCGCGGTCACCGTCGCCGGCCACCTGCCCGGCCGGGTCGGCGCCGACCTGCTGGAGACCGCCCGCTCCGCCTTCACCGACGGCCTGCACGTCGCGGCCGTGGTCGGCCTGGTCTTCGCCCTGGGCGCCGCGGCCCTGGCCTACCGTCTGATGCGCCACCTCCCGGCCGCCCACACCACCGCACCCGCCCCCGAGCCCACCACCGTCTGACCCACCCGGCCCGATCCACGCGAGTCATCGAGAGCCCCCGCCCACCCGGCCGGGGGCTCTCCGCCGTGTTCGGCCAGGGCTACAGGTGGCGATGGACGTCCCGACGGTTGCCGACCGACATGACCCATACGACCAGGGCCCCGGCCTCGATGGTGTAGAGGACCCGGCAGTCCCCCACCCTCACCGCCAGCCGGCGTGGTGCTCGCGAAGCACGCCGGCCATTTCCTCCAGAGAGACGGAGCCGTCCAGCCTCCCGGCCTCGGCCTCGTCCGCAAGGCGGTTCAGCCACTCGGCCTCGGCCCGCTCCGCGACATCCTTGAGGCGCTGGTACTCGGCGATGTCGATCACCACCGCTTCCCGCCTGCCCCGCCTCGTGATGATCGTCGGGGTCCCGTCGCGCCTCGCCCGGTCGATCACGTCCGCGAGATGACTCCGCACATCGGCCATCGACTCGATCACTGGCTCACCCATGGCGCGAATGTTGCCGATGTACCTCTGTTGCATCGACAGCCCGCGGCGGCGCGGGGACTCCACCCGTAGGTGGATCGCGGCGGGTCCACCCCCGGGTGGGTGTGCCGGCGGGCCGGTGGGAGGACCGTGGAGGCACACCTCGGATCCGACCGCCGGGAGTCCTGATGTCCCTGCCCTCCCTCCTCTCCCTCCTCGGCCTGCTCTGCTGGATCGCCTACGAGCTGCTGCTGCGCCGACGCGAGGACGCCTCCGCCGGCACCTGGCACGCCGACCGCCGCGACCGCGGGTCGACCCGGCTGCTGCTCGGCTGCTACGCGGCCTCGGTCCTGGCCGTAGTGCTGTTCGACCGCGCCGGGATCGGCGAACCGCCCGCCTGGGCGCGCTGGTCCGGGGTCGCCATGGTGGCCGCCGGGCTGGCGCTGCGGGCCTGGGGCATGCGCGTCCTGGGCCGGTACTACACCCGCACCCTGCGCACCGTGGAGACCCAGCACGTGGTCCGCAACGGCCCGTACCGGCTGATCCGGCACCCCGGTTACGCCGGCAGCCTGCTGGTCTGGGTCGGCTACGCGGTCGGCACCGGCGGCTGGGCGGCCGCCCTGGTGGTCGCGGCGCTGCTGCTCACCGCGTACGGCTGGCGGATCTCCGCCGAGGAGCGGCTGCTGCTGGACGCCTTCGGGAACGAGTACGAGGAGTACCGTCGGGTGTCGAAGCGTCTGGTCCCGTTCGTCTACTGAACGCGCCGACCGCACCGGCACGAGCGGCACGTGTGAGCTTCGGCACCCGTATTCGGCCAGCCGGGCACCGCGGTCCTCGCGATCCGCCTGAACGGCACCTGGTTTTTGGCCAGCGTTTCCCAGCCGGTGTATCCGTTCGCCGTCAGGGCCAGGCATACTGGCCAGCACGGGCGCTAGCGCCCGCCATGACACTAGACAAGAAGGGACCGGTGGCCAGGGATGCTGCGGAACGGTCTTGAGCCCTGGCACATTCTCGTGGTGCTGGCGGTCGTCATCCTGCTGTTCGGATCGAAGAAGCTGCCCGAGATGGCCCGCGGTCTGGGCAAGTCCATGCGCATCCTGAAGGCCGAGACCAAGGCCATGCGCGAGGACGACACCCCGGCGGACGCCGCCGGTACCGCGCAGAGCACCGCCGCTCCCCAGCAGAGCGCCGACCGCCCGGCCGTCACGCCGACCAACGTGACCAAGGCCACCGAGACCAAGCGGCCCGAGACGACCGCCTGATCCTCCCTCCTGCACTCCGGAAAGCCCCTGGTGACCCACCAGGGGCTTTCCGCGTTCCGGGGCCGTCCGGGCGCCCGGAGCCTCCCGACTGGCCGTCCGATCTGATCCGTTGTCTCCTGGTATGCACCCACCGGAGGAACGGAGTCCCGGCATGCCCACCGACGAGCCCGGCGGCGAGCGTGGCGGCAAGCGTGACGGCGAGCCCGGTGCCGGTGCCGGTTCCGGTCCCGGCGACGGGTCCGGCGACGGACTGGCCGAGCTGCGGGCCCGGCTGAGCGCCGTCGAGGCCCAGGAGGCGCGGCTCGCCGAGCAGTTGGCAGCCGGGCCGGCGGCCCACCCGCCCCGGCACCGGACGCGCTCCTTCTTCGCCGCCCTGCTGATCGTGCTGGCCTGTGCGCTCACCCCGCTCGGCGCCCTCGCGCTCTGGGCGAGGTCCGAGATCAGCGACACCGACCGCTACCTCGCGACCATGGCCCCGCTGGCCGAGGACCCCCGGATCAAGGCGGCCGTCACCGACCGGGTGACCGCGGAGATCATGAAGAAGCTCCCGCTCGACTCGCTGCTCGACGGCCTCGCCCCGGACGACAAGCCCAAGCTCGGCGCCCTGTTGGGCGGCGTCGGCCAGGCCCTGGAGGGCGGGCTCAGCGGCTTCGTCCACACCCAGGTCGAGCGACTGGTGAACAGCCACGCCTTCGTCACCCTCTGGACGGACGTCAACCGGGACGCGCACGCCGCCGTCGTGCAGCTGGTGACCGGGCAGGGCGGCGGCGCCGTCGAGGTGCACGGCGACACCGTGGTGCTCGACCTCGCCCCGGTGATCGCCCGGGTGAAGTCCAAACTGGTCGACGAGGGGATCCCGCTGGCCTCCCGGATCCCGGAGATCCACACCTCCTACCCACTGGTGCAGTCCGACGCCCTGCCGGAGATCCGCACCACCCTGCGGGTCCTGAACCTGGCCGGCTTCTGGGTGCCGGTGCTGGCCGGCGCCTGCGCGCTCGGCGGGGTGCTGCTCGCCACGCGGCGCCGCCGGGCCGTGGTGGTGGTGTCCCTCGGCATGGCGGGCGGGGCGCTGCTGCTGGGCGTCGGGCTGAGCGTGTTCCGCGCCGTCTACCTGGACCGGCTGCCGGCCGACGTCGACCAGGCGGCCGCCCAGGCGGTGTACGACACCCTGGTGCGGTACCTGCGCTCGGCCGTCCGGGTGGTGGTCACCCTCGGCCTGCTGGTCGCGCTCGGCGCCTGGGTCATCGGCCCCGGGCGCTGGGCGCGCACCGTCCGGGGCGGCTGGCGCGCCGGGCTGGGCGGGGTACGGCGGGTGGCCGGACGGGCCGGCCTGCGGCTCGGGCCGGTCGGCCGGTTCGTCCACCGCCGGAAGGCCCCGCTGGGCTGGCTGGCGGTCGCGCTCGCGGCGCTGGCCTTCGTGCTGTGGAGCTACCCGACGGTGCTGGTGACGCTCTGTCTGGCGCTCGGGCTGCTCGCCGTCCTGGCGGTGCTGGAGCTGTTGGACGAACCGGGGGCGGGACGGGCCGAGCGGGCCGGCCCGTCCGGGCCTTCCCGGCCGGCGGCCTGAAGGGGAGCCCGGGTCCGGCGGGGGCTCGCCCGATCGGAGCAGACGGGAGGGCGGGCGGGAGCGGGTGCGGCGAGGCTGGACGGGATGTCCGAGAACCCGCCGCCGCCTACCGACCTGAAGGCCTGGTGCTGGCTGCTGTGCGCGTCGACGCTGCTGATGGTCGGGTACTTCACCCTGCCGCTGGAGTGGCTGGGCGATCGCCGGCCACGGCTGAGCTGGCTGGCCTTCGTGGCGGCGCTGGTCGGGATGAGCTGGCTGATGCTGGCCAAGATCATCGGCGTGATGCGGGGCACCGCCAAGCGGCCGGTGGTCTGGCTGATCTTCCTGATCTTCCTCGCGCTGACCATCTTCGCGGCGACCTACTTCGTGCTGGGCTCGCACAAGGCGGAGTTCGCCGGGCTGGAGACCCGGCTGGACGCGCTGTACTTCACGGTCGTGACGATGGCCACCGTGGGGTACGGCGACATCACCCCGGCGGGCCAGACGGCCCGGCTCGTGGTGACGCTCCAGATCGGGTACAACTTCGTGTTCCTCGCGGCCGCGGCCGGGACGGCGTCCCGGGCGATCCGGGGGAACGTCGAGCGGAGGATCCGGAAGCAGGAGTGAACCCGCCGGCCGGCGCGGGCGACGGCCGTGGCGAACCGTGGCCCATGGGCCGTGGCGCGTGGTCCGTGGCGCGAGTCCACCGCCTTGTCCACAGGCTGTGGACAAGGCGGTGGACTCAGGAGCGGCTGGTGTCGATCACGCAGAAGCGGTTGCCGTCCGGACAGGCGAGGACCACGAAGTCCGGGTTCTCGGGGTAGCGCTTCCAGTCGACGCGTTCGGCGCCGAGGGCGACCAGGCGCTCGACCTCGGCGGCCTGCTCCTCCGCGTCCCCGGCGTACAGGTCCAGGTGGACGCGGGGCTCCTCCTGGATCGGGGACTCGCTGAGGCCGAGGGCGAGCTGGGCGCCTTCGCGGCCGCCGGCCGGGACGAGGACCGTCCAGTCGTCCCCGACCAGGCCGCCGCGCGGGACGTAGTCGAGGGCGGCCGTCCAGAAGGCGACGGCGCGGGACATGTCGGAGACACCGAGGGCGAGGGATCCGATCGTCAGCACGGGTCCATTCTGGCGGACCGTCAGTCGTCCTGGAGGTCGGCGGCGGTGTGGAGGGTGGCGAACAGGGCCGAGAGGCGGGTGTTCCAGTTGGCATACGTCGGGACGTCGACGGCGTGCTTCTTGCCCATGTCCCGGACCACCTTCTGGGCGTTCCTGAGCTCCTGGGCGGCGTCGTCCGGGTTGCCCTCGTTGAGGCGCGCGGCGGTGGTGTCGAGGATCCTCAGCAACTCCGTCTGCTTGTCCCGTTCCTTGCCGACCTGGGCCTGGGCGACGGCCTGGCGGAAGGACTGGATCTGCAGCGCGGCGGGCTGGTTGCGCGGGACGGCCGAGGTGGGCGCGGGGGGCGTGGAGGGCGCGGTGGTGGGCGCCGCCGAGGTCGGCGTGGAGGCCTTCGGGGCGGGGGTGGTGGCCTGGGTGGTGGGCGTCACCGCCGGAGCGGTGGCCGCGGCCGGTTTGGCGGCGGCCGCACCGTCGGCCGGTCCGTCGAAGGCGGTGAGGGCCAGCGCCGTGACCCCGGCGAGGCCCGCCACGCCCAGCGCCCCGAGCACCAGCGGCTTGCGCCGGCTGCGGGCAGGGGCAGGAGCCGGCACCGGGGCGGAGGCCGGGGCGGGGATCGGTGCCATCACCGAGGTGGCGGCCGGCGGCCGGGGCGGCAGCACGGTGGTGTGCTGCTGGTTCGGCGAGGGGGCGGCGGCAACGGGCGGGAGGAACCGGGTGGCGGCCCCCGCGGTGTTCGCGAGCAGCTCGGCGGTCGGGTCGCCGACCATCAACCCCGGCACGGTGGTGAGGAGTTCGGCCCGTGCGGCGGCCGCGTCGGTCGGGCGGTCGGCCGGGTTCTTGGCCAGCAGCCGCAGCACCGCGGCGTCCAGCGCGGGCGGCAGGCCGGGGCGGTGGACGGACGGCGGCAGGGGCTGCTCGCTGACGTGCTTGAAGGCGATCGCCACCGGGGTCTCGGCGGTGAACGGGGTCGCGCCGGTGAGCATCTCGGTGAGCACGCAGCCGACCGCGTACAGGTCCGTCCGCCCGTCCAGCGCCGAGGCGGTGGCCTGTTCGGGCGAGAGGTAGGCGGCCGTACCGAGCACACTCGCGGCCTGGGTGAGGTTGCTGGAGGAACCGGCCCTGGCGATGCCGAAGTCGACGACCTTCACCCCGCCGTCGTCGGTGATCATGATGTTCCCGGGCTTGATGTCCCGGTGCACCAGCCCGGCCGCGTGCGCGACCGACAGCGCCTCGCAGACCGCCGCCGCGATGCCGACGGCGCGCTCCACCGGCAACGCCTGCTGCTCCGCCAGCAGCGCGGCCAGCGAACGGCCGCTGACAAGCTCCATGACGATGAACGGGGTGCCCTGGTCCACGCCGGAGTCGAAGACCATGACGATCCTCGGGTGCGCCAGCATGGCCGCGTGCTGGGCCTCGCGGCTGAAGCGCTCGGCGAAGCGGGGGTCGTCGGCGAGGCCGCCGTTGAGCACCTTGACGGCCACCTGACGGCCCAGCACCCGGTCGACGCCGCGCCACACGGTGGCCATGCCGCCGACGCCGAGCAACTCGACGAGTTCGTAACGCCCGTTCAGCGCCCGTCCGATCACCTGGAGCTCCCCTCACGTGCCCTGCCCGGGGTCCCGGGCCGCCTCGTGCACCTGTGCACGATAGCCGCACCGCCGGACGGGCCGAACGGCCCGACCTGGGGCGGAGGGTGGCGGTCGGGGGACCGGGCAGCGGTCCCCCGGCCGCCGGCACGGGGGTGCGGCCCGCCCTGACTGCGGGCGGGCGGGCCGCACGTTTCCGGGCCGACCGGGCCGGCGGCGCGTCCGGGATTGCGCCTACCGGTCCGGCCGGGGCCGGCCGGGCGGCCGGTGGGCACGGGGGAGCCGACCGGCCACCCGGGGTCTTCGGGTGGTACTGCTTCCCGCGGGTGGTGCGGGATGGTGCGGGTACCGCGGGTGGTGCTGTTCCGGGTGGGCGGCGAGCCCGGGGGGAGTCGCTCGCCGCCCACCCGGAGTTCTGGGGGGGGGTTACCTCCCGACCGACTGCTGGTTCTCGGACCGGTCGGGTTTGCTCGGGCGGCCGTCCTGCGCGCCGGGACCGGTCTGAACGGGCGGGAGGGTGACGCCGGACTTGCCCGGTCTGGTGCCGGCGCCGCCGGTGTCCTCGCCGTTGCCGCCGCCGTCGGCGTTGCCGTCTCCGGCGCCGCCGCTCCCGGTGCCGTTGCCGCTGCCACCGGTCCGGCCGCCGTCGGTGTTGCCCTTGCCCGCTCCCGTACCGGGGGCGGTGCCGGGGCGGCCGGGCCCCCGCGTCGGGGTGGTGGCGCCCCGGTGGTCGCCGTCCTCGTCGCCGATCGCGGCCTCGCAGTAGTCCGCCACATGGTCCGCGCCGCCGGCCGCCGTGACCAACGGACCGTACAGCGGGTCGCCGACCAGCTTGCTCGGGCGCTCGCCCTTCGCCGTTCGGTCGGTGAAACCGGTGCAGAGGCCGAGCAGCGCGGGCGGGACGGCCGTGCGCAGGCCTCGCCCCTCGGCCGACGGGTTGCCGGGCGTCCTGGGATCGGACGGGACGACCGCCTGCGGTCCACCGGAGGAACCGCCGGACGGACGGGCGGAGCCGGACGTCACGGCACCGAACGGGGCCACGCCCGCGGACGGGCCGACGGCCGACGAGCCCGGCACGGGGCCGCCGGCCGCGTCCTCACCCGCGAGCCTGCGCTCCGGCACGGACGGGCCGCCGCCCAGCGGGGACGGCAGGTTGCCGGTGCCGGCGGCGACGGCGACCCCGCACAGCGCGGTGGTGCCGAGCACGACGGCAGTGGCCTTCGTACTGAAGGCCCTGGCCAGCGCGGCGGTTGCCATCGATCGTCTCCGGACGGGGGTCACTGTCGGGTCGGGCGCGAGACTCGCCTTCCGGAACGCGGCCAGGGCGGCCTCCTCCCCGGCCAGTTCCTCGGCCGTCGCGGGAGCGGCGGCCGCGGCGAGCACCCGGGCGAGTTGCCCGGGACCGCCGTCCGGTCCGGTGAGCGAGGCGTCCTGCCCGGCCGACGGGCCGCCCACGGCACCGCCGAGCAGCTGCTCGGCGGCATCACGGTCGATCCGACGGGATCGGTTGGTGCTCATCTCATGTCCTTCAGCGTCGCGGCCCGGCGTTCTGTCACACCCTGCGGAGAACTTTTTTTCGCGGGTTTCCCCGTGGGTCGCCCGGCGGCCTCGCCCGCGCTCACTCCGGCGGCTGTTCCGGGGGTGGTCCCGGCGGTGCTCCCGGGGGCGGTCCCGGCGGTTTCGGGGCCCGTACCGGCCTCGGCGCGGGCCGCCCGTCCGCCGGCCCGGGCGGCCGGGATGCCGCCCCCGGACGCGAGCGGCTCGACCAGCTTGGCCAGCCGCCGCAACCCCCGGTGTGCGGCCATCCGGACGCTGCCGGCCCGCTTGCCGAGCACCCGGGCGGCGCTCTCCGCGTCCAGCTCCATGACCACCCTCAGCAGCACGGCCTCCGCCTGGTCGCGCGGCAGCCGGGAGATCAGGGCCAGCGCGTCGGCGGTGCCGACCGTGGCCAGCGCGGCCCGCGCGGTGTCGTCCCCCGCGGCCAGCTCGGCCAGGTGTTCGACGGGCAGGTCGGCGACCGGACGGCGGCGCCGGGCACGCAGGTGGTCGAGGGCGCGGTGGCGGGCGACGGTGGCGGCCCAGCCGCGGAAGCCGTCCCCGTCCCCGGAGAAGCCGCGCAGGTCCCGGGCGATCTGCAGCCAGGTCTCGGACGCGATGTCCTCGGCGTCCTGCGCGTCCTCCGGCCGGCCGCCGACCAGCACCCGCAGGTAGCGCAGCAGGCCCGGCTGCACCGTCCGGAACAGCAGCCGGAACGCCTCCTCGTCCCCGCCCTGCGCGGCCAGGACCGCCTCGGTCAGGTCCGGGCGGGCGGAGGCCGGGCCCGGTGGCGGGCCGTCGGGTGGTACTGGTCCGGACCGGCCGACGGGGCCGTCGGTGCCCGCTCCGGGGCGCTCTGCACTCTGCACCCGCCACATGATGCGCCATTCGGGCGAACACTTCGGCTCCGGCCGAACGACCGGCGCGGCCGGGGCCAAGGTCCCGAGGACTGCTGCCGTTGGCCCACGGCCCCGGCGGGCCCGGGCGGCCTACGTTGTCGGTAGGCGAAGCAACCCGGCCGCCGCCGCACCCGGACGCCGGGTCCGACGGCACTCCCGGCCCGCCACCGCGACCCCGCCGCGTTCGAGGGCGCACACACGACCCGTACCGGCCCCGGCCGCACGCCCCTCCCGGGTTTGGGCCGGCCCTCAGCGGACCAGCACCGACGGGGGCCGTCCTCCACAGGGCCACCCCACGGCAGGGCCACCTCCACCGCAGGAGCAGCCCACCGCAGGGCCGCCCCACGGCAGGGCCACCCACGGCCCCACGGCAGGGGCCCTCGACCGGCAGGAACCCGCCACCGGCAGCACGACGAGCAGGGAAAGACCACGATGACGACCGCCCACGAGCTCCACGAGCACCACGGGCTCCACGCGAAGGGCCTGCGCGAGCACCTCGCACCCGCCCTGCGCGCCCTGGGCCTCACCGGGTGGCGCCGGACCTTCAGCCTGCCGGACGCGACCCACTGGCTGCTGCTCGGCCTGGTCGAGCGCCCCGCCCCCGACCGGGTGCCCTTCACCTTCGACCTCAGCGTGGTCCGCCGCACCGACTGGACCGTCGCGGACCTCCCCGGGCACCGCCCGGACCCGCGCACCCGGTACGGCATCGAGACCTGGCGGGCCCGGATCGGCGAGGTGCTGCCGGTCGGCGAGGACGTCTGGTGGGAGGTGCTGCCGGGGCCGCGCTGGCAGCTCCCGCTGGACGACGCCGTCGCCGCCGTCCGCCACTACGGCCTGCCGGAGCTGCGGCGCCGGGCCGAGGCGGACCGCGCCCCCACCGGGGAGACCTACCTGCTCCCCGCCGAGCTGGAGGCGGTCAACGCCGCGCTGCTGACCGCCGCAGTGGCCCGGGTGCAGCGCGCCGAGCTGGCCGACGAGGCGCTGGTGCTGACCGGCGCCTGGACCTCGGGCGACGGCGTCGCCCGGACCGTCCTGGCCGGGGTCGCCCGGGGCTTCCTGTCCGCCGGGGACGAGCGCTTCGGCACCGTCCGCTGCCTGGACACCCTGGGCCGCGAGCTGTGGACCTTCCCCGTCGGGGAGTAGCCCCGGCGAGTAGCCCCGGGTAGCAGCCCCGGGGAGCAGCCCCGTCGCCTCGGACGAGGCGGCCTTCCCCGACGAGGCCAGGAAAGCAGCAGGTCGGAGGCGGTGTCACGGCGCGCACCATGACAACTGTCACGCGGATGACGCAACGGACGGCACTGCTCTGACGGAGGGTCCGGCGGAAAGACTGGAGGCACGACGCGGGCAGTGGCCCGCGGCCACCAGCCGGGGAGGAACCCACCGTGAGCCAGACCCTCAGTGCCGCCGCCGTCACCAGCGCCACCTCCGCTCCCGCCCTGGCCGTCACCGCCGCCCACGCCAAGACGCCCAACCCGCTGGTCTCCGGGCTCCGCCCGCTCGCCCTCGACGTGGCCGCGCCGCTGGCCGGCTACTACCTGCTGCACTCGGCCCTCGGCCTGAGCGAGTTCGCCGCGCTGGCCTGGAGCAGCGCCTTCCCGGCCGCCCGGACCGTCCTCGGCCTGCTGGGCGAGCGCAGGCTGAACCTGTGGGCCACCCTGATGCTGACCGTCAACCTGGCGGGCCTGGCGCTGACCTTCGTCACCGGCGACGCCCGGCTGATGATCGCCAAGGACGGCGGCCTGAGCGGCACCGTGGCACTGGCGATCCTGGCCTCCGCGCTGATCGGCCGGCCGGTGATGACCCCGATGCTGATGCCCTTCCTCACCAAGGGCCGGACGGAGCGCGCCGCCGCCTGGCAGCGGCTGGTCGAGGGCCGGGCGGCCGGATCGCGGGCGTTCCGCCGCCACGAGCGGCTGTTCTCGGGCATCTGGGGCACCGCGCTGCTGACCGAGTGCGCGGCCCGGGTGGTCGGCGCCTTCACCCTGCCGGTGTCGACCATGGCCTGGCTGTCCACCGTTTTCCTGGTCGGCGCGATCGTGGCCGGTTCGATGCTCGGCCAGATCGCGGTCGAGCCGATGGAGCGGCTGGTCCGCGCCGAGGCCGAGGCCCCGACCACCGCCTGAGCCGGCCGCCCCTCCCCTCCCTCCCCCCCCCGTCGCTCCCCTTCGCTGCCCCGTCGCTCCCCTTCCGCTTCTCTGAACAGCCGGCTCCGAGGACTCGAACGGCGAGGAACCATCCGGATCTCCCGGGAGTCGTTCATAACGAGGGGGTAACGGGACCCCCGACCGAGGAAAACGGGGACCCCATGAACCGGACGACGTACGCGCCGAGCAGCACCGAGGAACGCACCCTCGTCTGGGACGGCTGCCTGAACGTCCGCGACCTGGGCGGGCTGCCCACCGCCGCCGGCCGGCTCACCGCCCGCGGCGCGATCGTCAGGGCGGACAACCTGGACCGCCTCACCGCCGAGGGCTGGGACACCCTCCTCGACCACGGCGTCCGCACCGTGGTCGACCTGCGCAACGCCGAGGAGTACAAGCCGCTCCTCCCGCTCCCCGAGGACGTCGAGCTGGTCCGCGTCCCGCTGGACGAACTGGCCGGCCCCGCCTGGTGGGAGGCCCACGGACGACTGGACGGCACCCCGCTCGCGCTCCGCCCGTACCTGGACCACTGCCCGCACGCCGCCGCCGCGCTGGTCTCCGTGATCGCCGACGCCCGCCCCGGCGGCGTGGTCGTGCACTGCGGCGCCGGCCGTGACCGCACCGGCCTGGCCACCCTCCTGCTGCTCTCGCTGGCCGGGGTCGACCGGGCCGCGATCACCGAGGACTACCTGATGAGCGGCCCCAACATCCGCCCGCTGTACGGGATGCTGGGCCTGCCCGACCCGTACCGCCGGATCGACGCGGTGCTCGCCGAGGCCGGGACCACCGCCGAGGCCGCCCTGGCCGCCGCGCTCGACGGGTTCGACCCGGTCGGCTACCTGCTCGCGGCCGGCGTCACGCCCGACCGGATCGCCGCCGCCCGGGAGCGACTGCTGCCCGCCGCGTAGCGCGGGCCGCCGGAGCCCCTTCGGCGCGTCGGGACTCGGGAAAAGTCCTCCGAAACCATCGTCAACCGATGGTTGACGATCCTCGGATCGACAACCTACGGTTGACGCATGGAGAATCCCGTTGTTCCCAACACCACTCCGCTGCGCCTCGACGACCTGATCGCCGCGATCAAGCAGGTCCACACCGACGCGCTCGACCAGCTCTCCGACGCGGTCATCGCCGCCGACCACCTCGGCGAACTCGCCGACCACCTCATCGGCCACTTCGTCGACCAGGCCCGCCGCTCCGGCGCCTCCTGGACCGACATCGGCCGCAGCATGGGCGTCAGCAAGCAGGCCGCCCAGAAGCGCTTCGTCCCCAAGGACCCGGGCACCCCGAACGACCTCGACCCGAGCCAGGGCTTCAGCCGGTTCACCCCCCGGGCGCGCAAGGTCGTGGTGGCCTCGCAGGAGGAGGCCCGGAAGGCGAGCAACGCCGAGATCGCCCCGGTGCACGTGCTGCTCGGCCTGCTCGCCGAGCCCGAGGGCATCGCGATCAAGGCGCTCGCCGCCCAGGGCGTCACCCCGGAGGCCGTCCGCACGGCGGCCACCGCCGCGCTGCCGGCCGCCGTCGAGCAGACGGTGCCCGCGCTGATCCCCTACGACGCCCAGGGCAAGAAGGTGATGGAGCTGACCTTCCGCGAGGCGCTCAAGCTCGGGCACAACTACGTCGGCACCGAGCACCTGCTGCTCGCGCTGCTGGAACTGGAGAACGGCCAGGGCGTGCTGGCCGGGCTGAAGGTGGACAAGTCCGAGACGGAGTCCTTCGTCTCGGAGGCGATCGCCGCCATCATCGCCGCCCGGAACCCGGAGTCCGACTCGCAGGAGTGAGTCGCCGCCGATGTCCCGCCCCGGGCACGACGACCGCCCGGGGCAGGGCACTTGCGCTTCGGCTTCGGCTTCGGCTTCGGCTTCGGCTTCGGCTTCGGGGTTCGCTTCCGCGCCCCTCGTCCGCTGCCGCGTCCGCTCAGAACCCGGAGACGCGGGTGGTGACGATCCGGACCCGGCCGGCCTCCGCCGCCTCCAGCGCCGCCCGCAGCCGGGCCGAACGGGCCGGACCGAGCAGGTCCATGACCTCCTCGGTCGACACCCAGCGGTAGTCGTCCAGTTCACCGGCCGGGACGGTCACGGGGGTGCCGTCCGGGACGGTGCCGAAGTCGAACAGGAAGTGCTGGGCGGGGTGGTCGAGTTCGGCCGAGGCGTGGGTCCAGGAGATGGCCAGCAGCTCGCCCGCCTCCCGGACGATGCCGGTCTCCTCCTCCAACTCCCGTGCGGCGCACTCGACCGGGCCCTCCCCGAGGTCGATCGTGCCGCCCGGGAACTGCCAGTGCTCGCGGTACCCGGCCTTCACGATCAGGATCCGGCCGGACTCGTCCCGCAGCAGGCAGCCCGCCGCCGCGTAGATCCGGGGCAGGGACGCCAGCCACTCCTCGCGGGACTTCAAGGGCTCGGTCGTCACGGTGCTCCTCCTGGGGCAGGGTGGGTTCGGTCGCCCCCACTCTGCCACCCGACCGATGACTCCCTGCCTCCTCAACGGTCCTATCCGCCATGGACACCATGACGACCGCACCGCGCCATAGCGCCCTCCTGACCTGCGACCTGGGCGCACTCACCGCCCCCGACCTGGCCGTCGTCGACGCGCTCGCCCGGCTACGGCTGGCCGCCGCCCGACACGGGGTGGCCGTGGTGCTGCGGAACGCCGGCGGCCCGCTGCGCGAACTGCTGGCGTTCAGCGGGCTCTCGGCGCTGCTGCCCGGTCCGGCCGACCTCGCCGACCCGCCGGAGCTGCCGGATCTGCCGGAGCTACCCGGCGGCGGGCTCGGCCGACACGGCCGACACGGCGGGCTCGGCGGGCTCGGCCGACACGGCGTCGAGCCGGGACGGGAGGCCGAAGAGCGGGAAGAGCACGTCGGTGTCCAGGAAGTTGGTGAAGCCGGTGATCTTGTGCCCTGACACCTCCGGCACGATCAGCGCCCACGGCTCGTGCCCGCCCTCCGGGCTCGGCCGGTACTGGCCGAAGGCCGGCCCGCCGTTGGCCGTCACCGGGAGCAGCCGGGAACCGCGGCAGCCGTGCCCGGGGCCCAGCATCCACTCCCGGAGCTCGTCCCGACCGCGCAGCCACATCGCGAACGGCGGCATGTTGAGCGTGACGTCCTCGTGCAGCAGCGCGGCGAGGCCGTCCATGTCGTACGCCTCGAAGGCGCGGACGTAGCGGTCCAGCAGCGCGCGGTGGTCCTCGTCCAGCTCCGGGGCCGGCCGGGCCGCCGAGTCGGCGGCGAGCGCCGCCCGGGCACGCTGGAGCGCGCTGTTGACCGAGGCCACCGTGACGCCCAGCAGTTCGGCCACCTCGGCGGCCTTCCAGCCGAGCACCTCGCGCAGGATCAGCACCGCCCGCTGCCGGGGCGCGAGGCGCTGGAGCACCGCGACGAAGGCCAGCTTCACCGACTCGCGCTGGGCGGCCACGTCCGCCGGGTCCCCCGTCTCGGACAGCACCCGGCCGTCCGGCGCCGGGCCGATCCACGTCACCTCGGGCAGTCGGGTGTCGTGCGCGGTGGCCACCGTGACCGGACCGGCCAGGTCCATCGGCCGGGCCCGGCTGTTGCGGCCGTTCAACGCGTCCAGGCAGACGTTCGTGGCTATTCGGTACAGCCAGGAGCGCAGCGCGGACCGCCCCTCGAAGCCCCGGTGCCCGCGCCAGGCGCGGACCATGGTCTCCTGCACGGCGTCCTCGGCCTCGAAGACCGAGCCGAGCATGCGGTAGCAGTAGCCGGTCAGCTCGGTGCGGTACCGCTCCAGCTGGAGCTCGACCGGCTCCTCCGTGATCACGTCGGTCATGGTGCGCCCCGCCCCCGTCGTCCTGCCGTGCCGTGTGCCCTGGTGAACGGGAGGAACGTAGCGCACACCACTGACACTGATACTGCTAACCGGTCCCCGGTGGTCGTGGCTCTGCCACTGACTGACGCCCTGCTGGGCTGTCCTCCGGTTGTTCTGTCCGGC
>NZ_JBIWFT010000045.1:0-72029 GCF_044763205.1 Kitasatospora sp. NPDC096204 | reverse complement strand
ACCCTCGAACGCGGAATCCGCCGAGACGACGACCTCGCCAATGCCTACCGCGACTGGCTCACCGCCGCTTGACAGCCCATAGGAGCATCAATCCGCGGGCCGCCGGATAATCGCTGGTCAGCGCGGCGCCGCTGGGACATAGTGCCGCCATGACCACCACTCAGGGGCTGGACCGGGACGGATTCATCGCACGGGAGGGCTCGCTCGGGCGCGTGACCCCGGCGTTCGCGCCGGTGGTCACGGCCGCCCGCGAGCGCATCGCCGCGGCCTTCGCCCCCGACCGCCTGCACAGCGCCTACCTCTACGGCAGCGTCCCGCGCGGCACCGCGACACCCGGCGTCTCCGACCTCGACCTGCTGCTCGCCCTGCACCACGCGCCCACCGCCGCGGACCGGGCGGCGGCCGACGCCCTCGAGGCCGCGCTCGACGCCGAGTTCGCGCAGGTGAACGGGGTCGGCGTGCTGCTCTTCGACACCGGCATGCTGCTCAGTGAGCTGGAACGCCACGACCTCGGCTGGTTCGTCGCCTGCCTCTGCACCCCGCTGCTCGGCGAGGACCTCGCCGCCCGGCTCCCCCGCTACCGCCCCACCTCGCTGCTCGCCCGGGAGACCAACGGCGACCTCGCCCTGGTCCTCCCGGAGTGGCGCGAGCGCCTGGCCACCGCCGCCACGGACGCCGAACTGCGCGGCCTCAGCCGCGGCATCTCGCGCCGGCTCGTCCGCACCGGCTTCACCCTGGTGATGCCGCGCTGGGGCGGCTGGACCAGCGACCTCGCCGCCTCCGCCGAGGCCTTCGCCGCCCACTATCCCGAACGCGCCGCCCAACTGCGCCTCGCCGCCACCATCGCCCGCACCCCCACCGCCGACCGCGCCGCCCTGGCCGTGCTCGTCGACGACCTGGGCCCCTGGCTCGCCGCCGAGTACGCCGCCGTCCACGGTGTGAAGGCACCCCGCCCGTGACGGCGCCGGAGACGGCGGGCCACCCGCTGGTCCGCGAGGCCTTCCCCGATCCGACCGGGGAGCCGGTCGGCCTCCTGACGCGGGAGGGCGAGCCCGCCCCGGCCGGGGCCGGGGCCGGGGCCGGGGCCGGGGCCGGGCACCACGAGGCTCAGGCCGGGGCTGAGCACCACGAGGACCAGTCCGCCGCCCCCAGGGGCCTCAGTCCACGCACGGGATCCCGCCCGCCCGCACCGCCGGCCCCTGCATCGGCAGCCCCGCCGCCGGGTCGGTGGAGGGCTCGCCCTGCGCCGGGGCGCCCGACGGCACGGCCGTCGGGCTCGCGGTGCGGGCGAGGGCGAGGGTGACCACCACGCGGCCCGCCGGAACGGTCGCCGAGTAGACCGCGCTCACCCCGTAGCGGGCGGCGACGCGCTGGGCGTCGGCCTTGGCCCCGGACCCGTAGCTGACCGCGGTGGCCCGCGTCCTGGCCGGGGCGTCACCGATCCGGCCCGCCTGGTAGCCCAGTTCGGCCAGCGCCCTGGACTCGTCGGCCGCCACGCCCGCCCCCGCGGCCGCGTTGACGTCGACCACCGCCTTGGGCGCCGCGTTCGGGGCGGCGGAGGACGACGGACCCGGTTCGACGGGCGCGTCCCCGGGCGGGGCGGCCGGAACGACCGGCGCCGCCTCGTGGTTGAAGAGCTGTCGGACGATCTTCCTGATCAGGTCCGGGTTGACGGTGTTGACCTCCTGCCCGCCGACGGTCTTGAAGCCGCTGATCGGCAGGGTGTTGAACTCCACGTTGCCGCCGGTCAGGTTGGGCGCCTGCTGGGCGAAGTCGAGGATGTTCCACTCGTTGTCGATGACCACGTCCTTCTTCACCACCGCGAACAGCTTCTGCATCTGCCCGAGGTCGTTCAGGATGCCCTGCTGTTTGAGCTTGTACTCGACGGAGGAGAGGAACGCCTGCTGCCGGTGGGTGCGGTCGAGGTCGCCGTTGGCGAGGTGGTGGCGCTGGCGGACGAAGGAGAGCGCCTGCGCGGCGTCGAGGGAGCTGATCCCGGCCGGGAGCCTGAGGCCGGTGCCGCCGCCCTCGTGGGTGGCGGTCCGGGCGATGATCGGGTCGTCCACCGGGTGGTTGAGGCAGACCTGGATCGGCTCGACCGCCTTGGCGATGTCGTAGAAGCCGATCAGGTTCACCTCCGCGAAGTGGTCGATGGGGACGTCCAGGAGGGACTGCACGGTCTGGATGGTGGCCGAGCGGCCGGCCTCCCGGCTGCGCCGTTCCAGCTCCGCCTTGGAGAGCCCCCTGCCCGCCAGCTTCTGCTCCGCGGCCTCCTTGGCGATGCCGTACGCCTCCTTGACCTTGTGCATCCTGCCGTCGGCGCCGACGGTCTGCACGTAGTCGTCGCGCGGGACGGAGAGCGCGGTGACCCTGCCGCCGCCGGCCGGGATGTGCAGCACGATCAGGGCGTTGGTGTTGTACCCGCCGATCTCGCTGGAGCCGGCGTGCAGTTCGTCCTCCACGAACTGCCTGGGCAGGTCGTTGCCGTCCATGTCCTTGCGGCTGTCCAGGCCGATCAGCAGCAGGTTGACGGACTTGTCGAGGTGCGGCGGGGCGTTCTTCTTGGCCTCGCTCAGCGCGGAGGACTTGATCATGCCGTCGTCCAGGCTGCGGTACTCGTACCAGGTGAAGCCGCTGGCCCCGAGCACGGCGATGGAGACGGTGCAGGCCAGGGTGCGCCCGGCGACGGTGATCGGGGCGGCCCCGCGGCGCGGGAGGCGTCCGCGCTGACCGCGGCCGCCGGTACGGCTGTTGCCGCGCTCAGCCACGGCGGCCCCTTCCGCCGGGGGCGGCCGTCCTGCCTTTTCGCCGGCGCTCCGACACCGTCCGGCGGCGGGCCGACGCGACGCGGAGCGCGACCACGGCGAGCGCCACCGCCACGGCCGCGGCCATCACCGGGAACGCCCCGACCACCCAGCGCAGCACGCCGGTGCCGAGGTTCTTCCCCTGGTACTTCCCGGGCTGCGCGAGGTACTCGACGCCCGAGGCGGTGAGCAGCACCACGACCGGAGCGGCCGTCACCACCCACCACCGGCCCGCCCGGCTGCACAGCGCCGCGGCGGCCGCCGTCCCGAGCACCGAGCCCACCGCGAAGAGGAGACCGACGCCCGGCCCGTCGAGCTCGTCCGCGACGGCGCCGAGCAGCGGCAGCCCGACCGCCGAGAGCGCGGCCGCCGCCCCGGCCCGTCGGCGCGCCTGCTGGTGGCGGCGGGCCGCCCCGGGGCGCGGCGGTCGGGGCGCGACGGGGGCCGCGGCGGCGCCTGGGGCGCCTGCGGCTCCCGCGCCGACCGCCCGGGAGCGCTGGGCCGGCAGGGCGCGGTCCTCGGTACGCGGTCCCGCGTCCTGGTACGGCGTTCTCGCCCGCTGGCCGGCCATGCGCACTTCCCTCGATCGTTGCGGCCGCGGCGGCGCGATCGCACCGCCGCGTGTGCCGGGACGCCCTCGGTCCTGCCGGCGTCCTGGTGGGGACCCCATTCTCTACATCTCTGTAGAGGATGGGCTGGAGCATACAAACCCATTTCAGCAAAGTCATCCGCTGCCACCCGGCAGCGACGGACCGCCCGGCGGGCCGTCGTTAGGATGGTCATGATCCCCGCCACGTCGGCACACCATCAGGAACGCATCAGAGGAGCAGAGCGTCACCATGTTTGAGAGTCTGAAGAACATCGCGGACAAGGCCACCGACCTCGCCCGCGAGCACGGCGACGCGATCGGGCAGGGCCTGGACAAGGTCGGCGACGCGATCGACGACCGCACGGACGGCAAGTACAGCGGGCAGATCGACACCGGCGTCGAGAAGGCGAAGGACTTCCTGCGCAACCTCGACGGCGACCGGAAGCCCACCGAGTAACCTGCCGCGGAGCACGATCAGCCGCGCGGCGGTCGAACGAGCACACGGGCGAACGGGGAGGGGCGGCAGCGGTGAGCGAGGAGAAGAAGGGGTCCGGCCGGGGACGCTGGCTGGTGATCGGCGTCGTGGTGGTGGCCGGACTGGGTCTCGTCCGCGGCAACGGCCACGACGGCGCGGCCTCCGCCGACCCCTCCCCGGCCGCGGCCGCCCCGTCCGGTGCCTCCTCGGGCGCCGCGCCGTCGGCCGGCGCCTCCGCGGCGCCGTCGAAGCCCCCGAAGCCGTCGGGCTCCTACGACCCCGCCGACTACGCGGCGCCGGTGCGCCGGTACGCCGCCGAGGCCGGGGTCAACCCGCAGCTGCTGATGGCGATCCTCTACAACGAGGCGTACAAGCCGCACGACCCCGAGCTCGAACGGGCCTGGCAGCGGAGCAAGCCGGACGCCTCCTTCGGCATCGCCAACATGCACCGGGCCGCCTTCGACGACACCAAGCCCGGCCGCCCCTTCGCCTCCCGGCAGTGGGAGGAGCTGCCGGACGACCGCGACCTGGCCATCCAGGCGGCCGCCTGGCACCTGCACGACCTCGCCGCGCAGCTGCCCGTACGCCCGGGCGCGCCGCTCACCCGGGACGAACTGGCCGCCCTCGGCTACAACGCGGGCGCGGGCAACATGCTGGCCTTCGCCCGGGGCGTCAAGATCGGCTCCCAGGCGCAGTCCTACCTCGACCGACTGCGCGACAACTGGTCGGAGTCCGGCGAGGCCGTCAAGTAGCGCCCTCCGGCGGTCAGCTGACGCCGACCCGGGCCGACCAGACCCGCCGCCAGGCCAGCGCGTCGGCGACCCCCTCGGCGATGCCGCGCCGCGGCTGCCAGCCGAGCAGGTCCCGCGCGGTGTCCACGACGGCGTAGCAGCCGATCACGTCCCCGGGCCGCGGTCCGGCCTCCCGCACCTCCAGGCTGGTGCCGACGGCCTGTTCGAAGGCGGCGATCAGCTCCCGCACGGTGGTCCCGTCGCCGGTGCCGACGTTGATCACCCGGTAGCGGTCCGCCACGCCCGGGGCGATCACCTCGTCGAACCGCAGCAGCGCCGCGACGTGCGCCTCGGCGAGGTCCTGGACGTGGACGTAGTCGCGGATGCCGGAGCCGTCGCGGGTCGCCCAGTCGGTGCCGGTCACGGTGAACGGGGTGCCGGTGGTGTGCGCCTCGATCAGCTTGCCGAGGGCGTGGGTGGGGTTGAGGTCCTGGAGGCCGGTGCGCAGCTGCGGGTCGGCGCCGATCGGGTTGAAGTAGCGCAGGGCGATGACACGTTGGCGCTCGGCGCCCTCGCCCCGGGTCCAGTCCTGGAGGACCTGCTCCATCATCTGCTTGGTGCGCGCGTACGGGCTGCCGGCGTCGACCGGGCTGCTCTCGTCGACCCGGGCGTCGGGGGTGGGGGCGTAGATCGACGCGGAGCTGCTGAAGACGACCCGGGTGCAGCCGTTGCGCTGGAGGGCGTCCAGGAGCTCGACGGTCTTGGCGACGTTCTCCCGGTAGTAGTACAGCGGCTTGGCCACCGACTCCGGTACGACGATCTTCGCGGCGCAGTGCACGGTGGCGTCGATGTCGGGATGCTCGGCGAAGATCCGGTCGAGCAGGGCGGCATCGGCGATGTCGCCCCGGTAGAAGACCCGGTCCGCGACGAACTCGGTCCGTCCCCGGGAGAGGTCGTCCAGCACGACCGGGGTGATCCCCCGGTCGAGCAGGGCGGAGGCGACGGTGCTGCCGATGAATCCCGCACCTCCGGTGATCAGGACCTTCTTCATGCGCGGACGCTCCCTTGCGGTCGTCCGGGCGCCCGGTGGCGCCCGGTGACCGGAAGGGACGCCGGTTCGCACCCGGCCGGTTCCGCCGGGTGCGAACCGGCGTCCCGGCCGGGCGGTCCCCGAGGGCTCAGCCGCGGTGGCGGCGCAGCCAGAGTCCGGTGGCGACCAGCACCACGGCCGCGCAGGCGGTGCCGATGGCCGCCCAGGTGGTGGCGTCGGAGGTGGTCGCGTGAGCGGGGCGCGGCGAGCCGTCCCGGGCGGCGACGGCGGCGGCGGTGGTCCCCGCCGCCGCGGTCTCCCCGAGCGGGGCGGGGGCCACCTCGGCGGACCGCGGCGAGACTTCGGACAGCGCCGGGCCCTCCGTCTCCGGGGGCGTCGGGTCGGCGATCGCGACGGTGTCGACGTCGAGTTCGCGCTCGCCGTGCCCGGGGGCGGGGACGACGCAGACCACCGTCACCCGCCAGTGCCCGACGGGGAGGGCCTCCCGGGTGGTGTACGTGCCGGGGCTGCCGGGGGCGGTGACCAGGCGCCAGGGGCCGACGACGCGGCCGTCGGAGGCCGTCGCGGAGAGCGTGCCGGTGAACTCCCCGGTCACCGGGTCGTGGTCGTTCTCCCAGATGGCGACGGTGCTCACGCGGCCGTTCCGCTGGCCGGTGACGTCCAGGTGGACGCCGTCGCCGTGGGCGGCGGCGGGTACGGCGGCGGGCAGCAGGGCGGCGGCGGCCAGGGCGAGGGCGGCGAGGTGGGGGCGGGTTCGCATACGGGCTGGTCCTCGGGGCGGTGTGGGGGCGGGGGCGCTGGGAACGGCCGGCACCGGGAACGGCCGCCACTGGGTGGGCGGTCGACGCTCCCGGCGCGACGGGCCGACGGGCCCGCGGGCCTCGGGGCCCACGGGCGTCGGCGGCTCGGGCCGAAGGGTCGGCCGGCATACGGGCCGACCGGTTTCACGGACTCACAGGAACAGCCTTACCCCGAACGACTCACGAGGCCCTCGACAGCGGCCGGTTCTGCCAGGAGCCTCCGCCCGGCGACCGCCGGCCGCCGCAGCGCCGACCCAAGACGGCCGACACCCAAGCGGTCTGACTCGCGGTCATCTCAACAGCCATGCACCACCCCGAGTCGGGCTCCCCTGACGCGCGGGGCTCGGACCTTCCGACACTCGGTTGGGGGGGGGGGGGGGCCGTAAAAAACAAAACCCGCCGGGGTTGTCCCCCCGTCGTTAAAATGTAAATGGGGGGCGCCGGCCCCGGGCGGGGCCCACCGCTTCCGTCCCGGACGCACCACCGTGGAACGGGACATGACGAACAGTCAGGACAACCGAAAGCTCTCAGGCCGCGACCTTCACCCGCTCCGCCCCGAAGGCCGCCGCACCGACCGTGGGCCGTACCGCCGCCGCACCGACCGTGGGCCGCACCGCCGGCCGTACCGCAGCCACCGCGCCGGCGCCGCAGCCCCCGTGCAGGCGGGCCAGCCCGGCCGCCAGGGCGATCCGGTCCCCGGCCAGCCAGAGCCGCAGGGCCGCCGAGAGCGCGGCGCTGGCCGGACCGGCCGCGGGGCCGCCGGTCCGCACGAGCCGCTCACCGAGCAGCGGCAGCAGGTCCGCGACAGGGGCGGGCAGCCACAGGGTGAGCGCGAAGGGTGCCGGTCTGGACAGCACGCGCAGCAGCGGCAGGACGCAGGTGTCGTCGTGCAGCGCGGGGATGACCTCCAGCAGTCCGTCCACCGCCACGTCCGAGACGTCGCCACCGTGCCCGCGCGCGAGTTCGCGCAGCAGCGCGCGCTCGGCGGCGGTGATCCGGACGGTCAGCATGACTTCTTCGCAGTCCATGGTCCCGGCCCCTTGTCGTGGAGAGTTCGTGGTGTGGTCGTCGCGCCGTGGTGTCAGTCCTGTGCCGAGTGGGTTCCTGCCCCGATCCGGCCGTCCGACACCGGTGCTATCAGGCCGTAGTGGCCGTCGAAGCGGCGGTAGAGCACCCGGGCCCGGTGGTCGCCGGGGTCGGTCCAGCCGACGAACGGGCGGCCGGTGAGCCAGAGCCGGCGGGCCGCCTCGGCGAGGTCGAGCGGCGGCATCGCGCTGGTGCCGGCGGCGCACAGCTCCACCGTGCCGCCCGGCGAGCAGCGGTGGACCAGGCTGTCGCGCCCGGTCGCGGCGTCCGCGAAGAGGTGGAACCGCCGGTCGAGGGCGAGCAGTTCGAGCACGGCCTGTTCGGGGCCGCGGCGGGCGAGCACGACCGCCTTGTGCCGGGCGATCCGCCGCTGGGCGAGCGGGCGGTCGGCGTACTGGGGCCGGTAGGCGCTCTCGTAGGCGGCGGCGAAGCCGATGTCTCCCTGCTCGCGCAGCCGGACGACCCGGCCGGCCAGCGTGCCGAGCACCAGGTCGACGGACTCCCGCGCGGTGCCGGTGGCCAGCTGCACCCGGACCGGCCCGAGACCCGCCAGCTCGACGTCCGCCTGGGCCAGCGCGGGCCGGGTCACCGACCGGCTCCGCGAGCGGGTCAGTCGCAGTCGCAGCGCGTGGGCGTCGGGGCCGAGCGCCGTGGCGGTGGCCAGCGCCCGGACCCGGGCGTACTCGGCCTCCTCACGCGGCAGCTCGCCGCGGATCTCCACCCGGACGTCGAGGGCCGGCCGGTGGCGCAGACGGGTCATCAGGTTCCTCCTTCTTCGCATCCATGCTGTCCCTCGCACGCCCGTGCGGCGAGGGTCCAAAGACCCTGCAGTCCGGGCAAGCACCGGGCCCCCCGGGCGAAGACATCCGCGCAGGTCAACACGGAGCTTCGAGCACGCACGAAAGGGTCGATCCACTCGGCCGTTGGAGTGATCCCCGCACATTCGGCGCAACGCTCGGGAAACCGGCGCGTTTGCTCAACGTGCGCCCTCCCGCCGGGGGCGCGCGCGGGGGCCGCGCTGGGCGGTCCCCCGCTTCCCGGCCGGCCCGCCGCTGCCACCCGGTATCGCCCGCACCGGCCACTCTGGTGAGAGGTAGTGTCATGTCCCTGCTGACCGAGACTCGGAAGCTGATCGTCCCGCCGAGAACCGTGCCCGGCCCGTCCCCGCTGGCCCGTGCCGCCGTCCCCCCACTGGCCCCCGGCGCCCTGCCCGGCCTCGGGCACGCCGGCGCCCTGCTGCGCGACCCGCTGGGCTTCCTCGGCTCGCTCTCCCGCCACGGCGGGGTGGTCCGCATCCGACTCGGACCGCGCACCGTCTGCGTGGTGACCGACGCCCGGCTGGTGCACACCCTGCTCGTCGCGCTGGCCCACGACTGCCCGCGCGGCGCCGTCCAGGACACCCTCAAGACGGCCTTCGGCGACGGCCTGCTGATGTCCGAGGGCCAGGCCCACCGTGACCGCCGCCGGATCATCCAGCCGGCCTTCGGCCCGGACCGGATGGGCGAGTACCTGGCCGTGATGCAGCAGGTCACCGAGGAGCGGGCCGCGCGCTGGCGCCCCGGCCAGGTCCTCGACGTGGCCAAGGAGATGAACCACCTGGCGCTGGAGATCGTCACCCGCACGCTGTTCGACGCCCGGCTCAGCGAGGACGCCACCGTCGCCTTCCACCGGGCGCTGCCGGACCTGGTGAAGGGCCAGATCATCCAGTCCCTCTACCCGAAGCCCTCGCTCGCCCGGCTGCCGCTGCCCGTCAACCGGCGCTTCGACGACGCCGTCCGGGTGCTCAACCGGGTGGTCGACCAGGCCGTCAACGGCCGTGCCCCGACCGCGGGCGCCGGGGCCGGGGCCCGACGCACCCTGCCCGCCCTGCTGCGCGCCGCCACCGACCCGGCCACCGGCTGCCCGCTCACCGAGGCCGACGTCCGCTCCGAGGCGATCACGATGTTCGGCGCGGGCACCGAGACCGTCTCCACCACCCTCACCTGGCTGCTGGACGAGCTGCTGCGCCACCCCGAGGCGGAGGCCCGGATCCTCGACGAGCTGGACGAGCACCTGCCCGTCGGCACCGTCCCCACCCCCGAGGCGCTGGCCCGGCTCACGTACACCCGCAGCGTCACCCAGGAGGTGGTGCGGCTGCACGCGCCCAACGCCTTCCTGATGCGCACCGCCCAGGTGCCGGTCGAGCTGGGCCCGTACCGCGTCCCGGCCGGCACCGAGCTGCTGTACAGCCTCACCGCGCTGCACCGCGACCCGGTGCGCTACCCGGAGCCGACGAGCTTCCGGCCCGAACGCTGGCAGGACGGTGGCGGCACCGGACGGCCCTCCTTCCTGCCGTTCGGGGCGGGCAAGCACAAGTGCATCGGCGAGGCCTTCGCCTGGGCGGAGCTGACCGTCGCGGCCGCGGCGATCCTGCGCCGCTGGCGCCCGACAGCCGTGCCGGGCTCCCGGGCCCGCGAGGTGGTGTGGACGACGGTCCAGGCGCACGGCCTGCGGGTACGGCTCGCGCCACGCGGCGCGCGCTCCCCACGCGGGCGCACCGCGGCGGCCTCCCCCGACGGCGACGCCGCCTCCTCACCGGGGAACGCAGTGGCCTCCTCGCAGGGCGAGCCGCCGCCCGACCGGTGTCCGTTCACCGCCCCCGCCGCAGCCACGAGCCCCGCCCCGGCCCCGGCCCCGGCCGCACCCACGACCCCGGCCGCACCCACGGCCTCGGCCACGCCCACGAGCCCGGCCGGTCCGGCGGCCCCCCAGCCACGCGCCCACCTGCGCCTCGCCGCCGACCGGCACGCCGACTGGGTGGTCCACCACGGCCTGCTCACCGCGCCCGAGCTGCCCCGCTACCGGGCCTACGCGCTGCACGAGCTGATCGGCCACGCCTTCCCCCGCACCCGGGGCGCCGAACTCGACCTCCTGGTGGACATGCTGGGCTGGTTCACCATCCTGGACGACCGCTTCGACGGCTCGCCCGGCCGCCACCCCGACGAGGCCCGCGCCCTGGTCGACCCGCTGATCGCGGTCCTCGACGGAGCCCCCGGCGGGAGCCCGTCCGAGAGCCACACACTGCTCTCCTGGCGGGAGTTGTGGCAGCGGCAGACCGCGTCGATGTCCCCGGAGTGGCGCGCCCGGGCGGCCCGGGAGTGGCGGGCCTGCCTGGCCACCTTCCCCGCCGAGGCCGACCACCGCGCCCGCGGCACCGTGCCCGCCCTCGGCCTCGACCTCACGGACACCATGCACCTGCGCCGGCACGGCAGTTGCCTCTACCCGTTCATGAACATACTGGAACGGGTCCACGGCGCCGACGCCCCGGCCGCGCTGCACGCGGAGCCCGCGCTGCACCGGCTGCGCGCCAACACCGCCGACGCCGCCACACTGATCAACGACCTCTACTCGCTGAGGCGCGAGGAACGACAGCCCGGGGCCGCGTTCAACACCGTGATCGCCCTCCAGCGGGCCCACGGCTGCACCCGGAGCCGGGCGGTCCACTCGGTGCGCGCCCAGGTGGTGCGGCTGCAGCAGGAGAGCGAGGAACTGCGCCGCGAGCTGCTGTGCCGCCACCCGGCCGGGCGCTGGTACCTGGACGGCACCCGGGAGCTGATCGCCGGCGTGCTGGCCTGGACCAGCACCAGCGACCGCTACCTGGTGCCGGACCGCGGCCGGCGCCGGTGAGGGTCCCGCCTCCGGCGCAGCCGAGCGTCCCGTTCCCCGCGCAGGTGAGGCTCCCGCCTCCGGCGTGCTACTTCCGGCCGCCGAGCGCGAACAGCAGCAGCACGAAACCGGCGAACAGGTGCGTGGCGAAGATGTAGATGCCCGCGCGGATCAGCATCGCCTTGCGGCGCCGCTTCTCCTCGCTCGTACCGTCGTCGCTCGTGCTGTCGCTCATGGTGGTGCTTCTCCTCGGATCGGGCGGACGGACCGGGCTCGGCTCAGCGGGGCCGACCACCGGGGGCGCGCAGCTCGGTGAGCAGCGCGCCCTGGTCGGTGATCAGCTCGGTCAGGATCCGTCGGGCCGCGCGCAGCAGCTCTGCGACGTCCGGGGTGCTGAGCGCGTAGACCACGGTGTTGCCCTCGCGGGTCGCCGTGACCAGCTGGGTGCGGCGCAGGACCGCGAGCTGCTGGGAGAGGTTGGAGGGCTCGACCTCGATCTCCGCCAGCAGCTCGCGCACCGGCCTGGGTCCGTCCTGGAGCAGCTCCAGGACCCGGATCCGCACGGGGTGGCCGAGGGTGCGGAAGAACTCCGCCTTGGCCTGGTACAGCGGTACCGGCATCGTTCGCGCGCTCCCTCGGGTCCGGCTCGGTGGTCGTCCGGCCGGGCGGGATCGTTGCCGCGGCCGGTAGGCATCATCGCGACAGATGAAGATTTCTTCAAGTCGTCACAGTGCGCCGACCACCCGACGGGCCCGGGCCGCGGGATCGACCACCGGGCCCCGGCCGTGTCACGACAGCCGAAGGCCGAGCCCGGGATGCTGCCAACTCCCGGACTCGGCCGCAACGGTGACGATCCGTCAGCAGGCTACGGGCACATCGACGGTGGCCGGCACCTGGCCGCTCCAGAACCCCTCGACATCGAAGGACACGTGCACGGTGGACCCGCACGCCACGGTGGCCGCGATGCCGTCGACCCGCACGGTGCTCACCTGGAACACGGTGCGGCCGTTCACCGCACCGAGCGAGGCCCCGCCGGCCACGTCGGCCGACAGGTGGGTCACCAGCTCCTTGGGCGCCGGCGGCCACGGGGTACCCGGGGACGGCGGGCCGGCCAGGCCGATCTTGCCGTAGATCGCGACGCTGTCACCGGTGACGTCGGCGCAGGCGTAGGTGGCGAGGCCGGCCTGGAGGCTGTAGTTCCCGCAGGTGGTGACGGTGGTGGTGGCCAGGGCCGGAGCCGCGGCGAAGGCGGGGACGGGAGCCGAGAGCAGGGCGACGGCGCCGGCGGCACCGGCGGCGATCCGGGCGATCCGGTTCATGGGTTCCTCCTTGAGGGGGACGAGAACGGGCTAGGGACAGGTGACGTGGTACATATGACATTTCATAGGCCCACAACAGGAACTTTGCCATGTGATTCATAAGCCCAGAGCCCGATTTACCCTTTGAACCGAATGCTCGACTGAAATCAGACCTTCGATGGCGCAATCACCCTCGAACGGCCAAACTTCCGCACCTGCCCAGGCAACGCCCGCGTTGAGCCCGGGTGAACCGCATCCGAACCGTCGCCGGGGCCACCGCCGGGACCGCCCTCTCGACCGCCCTCGCGACCGCTCCCTCCCCGCCCGCCGGCACCCGCGCGCTCAGCCCAGGGAGGCGCGCAGGGCGTCGACGCGGGACACGGCGTCGGTGAAGGCGTGCCGGTCGAGGCGGCCGTCGTCCAGGGCGGCGGCCAGCGCCTCGGTGGCGTCCTCGGCCTGCCGGGGGTCGCGGGCGGAGCAGAGCATCAGGTCCATCCCGGCCGCGGCGGCGGCCAGCGCGCGGTCGCCGGTGCCGCCGTACGGGGCGAGCGCCTGGGCCTCCATCGCGTCGGTGACGGTCACGCCGCCGAAGCCCAGCCGGCCGCGCAGCTCGCCCTGGATGATCCTGGGCGAGAACCCGGCCGGGTGGTCCGGGTCCAGCGCCGGGTAGACCGCCCAGGAGGCCATCACCAGTCGCACGCCCGCCGCGATGGCCGCCCGGTACGGGGCCTCACCGCGGGAGCGGAGCTGTGACAGCGGCACGTTCAGGGTGACCGGCCGCTCGTCGGTGTTCTCGCCCCGTGGCGCGGCGCCGAGGCCGGGGAAGTGCTTGGCGGTCGCGGCCACGCCGAGGCCCTGCTGGGCGGCGAGGAAGGCGCTGCCCAGCTCCGCCACCTTGGCGGGGTCCTGACCGTAGGAGCGCTCGAAGTGGTCGATGAAGTTGTCCGGGGTGTCGTAGACGTCGAGCACCGGGGCGAGGTTGAGGTTCAGCCCGGCGTCGGCGAGGGTCCGGGCGGCACCGGCCCCGGTCTCCGCCGCCGCGGCGAGCGGGTTCGCCGCCGACCCGACGCGCCGGGCGGAGAGTTCGGGCTCGCCGGGCAGCCGGCGGACCTTGCCGCCCTCCTGGTCGGTCATCAGCAGCAGGGTGCGCGGATGCGGCGCCTCGGCCGCGGCCTGCTTCAACTCGGCGACGGCCTCGGCGAGTTGCTCGGGACTGGTGACGTTCTCGCCGAACAGGATCACCCCGGCCGCCCGGCCCTCCCGGATCACCTGGAGCACCCCGGGCGGAGGTGTCGGACCGGGGTACGACAGCACGATCCGCCGCCCGGCGAGCACCCGGGAGTCCTCCTGCTCGTGGCCGGCCATCGCCGCGCCCCTCTCGTTCGAAGCGTTCGAGGCGCTCGAAGCGCTCGAAGCAGTCGAAGCGCTCGAAGCAGTCGATACGGTCGAAGCGCCCGGGCCGCCCGGGGCACCCGGGTTGCCGCCCGGCCGGGCGGATGATCCGAGCGGCACCGGGCCGAGCGCGGCTCCCATCACGGCCAGCACGACGCCGAACTGGGCGACACTTCGGAACGGGACCATCACGCCTCCCGGGCCAATACTTGACTACGGCATGTCAACCTACCCCGGGGCACGGCCCGGCACTCCCTCTGCGCAGCTTTATCCGATATTCCGACTTATAAGCCATCGGAGACCGTCCTGGGCCGCGCCCTACGCCGACCGGGTGGCCACCGGGGCCCGCCGCCGCGCCGGAGCCGACACCGAGGTCAGGACGACCGCCGGACCAGCCGGCCCAGGACGGCCACGCCCTCGGTGATCTCCGCCGTCGAGCCCGCCGCGTAACCGAGGACCAGACCGGGCGGGTACGGGAGCCGGGCATGCCAGGACAGCGGCTGCACCTTGACCCCCTCGGCCAGCGCGGCGGCAGCCAACTCGGTGTCGGTGCGACCGGCATCCTCCGGGAGCGTCAGCATCAGGTGGAGGCCCGCCGCCGCGCCGTGCACGGTGGCCCCCGGCAGGTGGGTGCGGATGGCCGCGATCATGGCGTCCCGGCGTCGCCGGTGGCGGCGGCGCAGCAGCCGCAGGTGGCGGTCGAGCTCACCGGACTCCATCAGCCGGGCGAGCACCAGCTGGGGCAGCACCGGGTTGCCGAGGTCGGCGAAGCGCTTGGCGTCCAGGACGGCGTCCCGCAGCCGGGCCGGGACCAGCAGCCAGCCGGTGCGCAGTGCGGGGGCGAGCAGCTTGGAGACGCTGCCCGCGTAGCAGACCTGCTCCGGCAGCGCGGCCCGCAGCGCCGGGACGGGCGGACGGTCGTAGCGGTGCTCGGCGTCGTAGTCGTCCTCGATGACCAGGCCGCCCTCGGCGGCCCAGCGCAGCAGTGCGCGCCGCCGGTCACCGCCGAGGACGACGCCGGTCGGGTACTGGTGCGCGGGGGTGAGCAGGACGGCCGGGGCGCCGGTGGCGCGCAGCGCGTCGACCCGGATGCCCTCGGCGTCGACCGGGACGGGCGGGGTGGCGGCGAGCCAGTGGGCGAGGTGCTGCCGGGCGCCGAGCGAGCCCGGGTCCTCGACCGCGACCTCGCCGACACCCGCCCGGCCGAGGGCGCGGCCGAGCAGGGCGAGGGCCTGGGCCGTGCCGGCGACGATCAGCACCTCGTCCGGGTCGGCGCGGATGCCCCGGTTGCGGGCCAGCCAGTGGGCGACGGCCCGGCGCAGGGCGGGGGTGCCGCGGACGTCGCCGTAGCCGAGGTCGGCCGCGGCGAGGCCGTCGAGGACGGCGCGTTCGGCGCGCAGCCAGGCGGTGCGGGGGAAGGCCGCGAGGTCGGGCACGCCGGGGGTGAGGTCGATCCGGGCCGGCGCGGCGCGCAGCCGGTCGAAGACCTCGGGGGCGGGGTCGTCCAGGAACAGCGCGGGCGCCGGACGGGGCCGGTCCGCCCCTGGCCCCTCTCCCGGTACTGCGGAGGCGACGGCGGCCGCGACCACGACCGTTCCGCCGCGCCCGCGGCCGGCCAGCTGCCCCTCCTCGGCGAGGCGCTGGTAGGCGTCGGTCACCACCCCGCGGGAGACGCCCAGTTCGGCCGCCAGCACCCGGCTGGCGGGCAGCCGGCTGCCGCTCGGGAGCCGCCCGTCGGCGACGGCCTCGCGCAGCCGGCGGGCGAGCCAGTCGGTGAGGCCGCCGGGCGGGGCGTCGGCGGTGTCGAGCTGGAGGAAGTCGGCGCCGGCCTCTTTGGACCGGTCGGATGCCTCGGCTTTGGACCTGTTCACCGGACCATAGTGGCGGCGAGGGTGGGGCCATGACCACGGAAACGTCCACACCCGCGGCTGCCGCGGCGCCGGAGCACCCCGGTGACTACGTCCACGGCTACTCGCGGACCGAGGCACGGCGCCTCGGCGACCAGGCCGACACCCTCGCCGAACTGCTGCACGCGGGCACGGCCTACCCGGCGGGCAGCCAGGTGCTGGAGGCGGGCTGCGGGGTGGGGGCGCAGACCGTGCACCTGCTGGCCGCCAGCCCGGGCGTACGGCTGACGGCGGCGGACCTCTCGGCGGACTCCCTGGCCCTCGCCCGCACCCGGGTGGCCGCCCAGGCGCCCGCCGCGGACGTCATCTGGCACCACGGCGACCTGCACCGACTGCCGTTCCCGGACGGCTCCTTCGACCACGTCTTCCTGTGCTTCGTCCTGGAGCACCTGCCCGACCCGACGGCCGGGCTGGCGGCACTGCGCCGGGTGCTGCGCCCGGGCGGGACGATCACGGTGATCGAGGGTGACCACGGCTCGGCGCTGTTCCACCCGGAGAGCCCGGCGGCCCGCCGCACCGTCGACCACCTGGTCCGGCTGCAGGCCCGGGCGGGCGGCGACGGCCTGCTGGGCCGCCGCCTCCAGCCGCTGCTGACGGCGGCCGGCTTCGCCCGGGTGTCGGTCCGCCCGCGCACGGTCTACGCCGACGACTCCCGTCCGGCTCTGGTGGAGGGCTTCACCCGGCGGACCTTCGTCGCGATGGTCGAGGCCGTACGGGCGGAGGCGCTGGCCGCCGGGCTGACCACCCCGGAGGACTTCGACCGGGGTGTCACGGAGCTGCGCCGCGCGGCCGAGCCGGGCGGGACGTTCCACTACACCTTCTTCAAGGCGGTGGCGGTCAGGCCGTAGCCGACCGGCACGGGCATGCCACCGGCCCCGGCACCGGCGGCCGGCACGGGCATGCCACCGGCCCCGGTGCCGGCGGCCGGCACGGGCACGGGCACGGTCACGGGCCCCGGCGCGGACTACTCCGGGCCGTCCCCGAGGTCCGCCAGCAGGGCGCGCATCACCTCGACGAGCGCCGTCCGCTGCGCCTCGTCGAGGCCCGCCAGCATGCGGTACTCGGTGGCGAGGTGGTCGGGCAGCGCGCGGTCGATCAGGGCGTGGCCGTCGGCGGTGAGGGCCACCTCGCGGCTGCGGCCGTCCTGGTCGCTGCGGGTGCGGGTGACCAGGCCGCGGGCCTCCAGCCGGTCCAGGCGCTGGGTGATGGCACCCGAGGTGACCATCGCGGACTGCATCAGGCCGGTGGGGGTGAGGCGGTAGGGCGGTCCGCTGCGCTTGAGGGTGGCGAGGACGTCGAAGGAGGCGGCGTCCAGCCCGTGTTCGGCGAAGGTGCGGTTGAGCGCCGCGTCCACCAGCCGGTAGAGGCGTTTGAGCCGGCCGAACACCTCCATCGGGGAGACGTCCAGGTCGGGGCGCTCGGCGCCCCACTGCGCGACGACGCGGTCCACATGATCTGCCACGGGTTCAGGGTAGGCGATCCCGACAGTATTCCTTAGCGGTGAGGTAACTGTGAGCCACATCACTTCATCGATGCAATGAAGAATGCCTTAGCGCTGAGATACATTGCCTTAGTGCTAAGAAATCGCCTCGCCCTCGTCCTGATGACGGCCCTCGCCCCGGCGGCCTGGGGCACCACCTACCTGGTCACCACCGAACTCCTGCCGCCCGGCCGCCCGCTGCTCGCCGCCGTCATCCGCTGCCTGCCCGCCGGGCTGCTCCTGATCGGCCTCACCCACCGTCTGCCGCAGGGCAGTTGGTGGTGGCGCTCACTGATCCTCGGCGCCCTGAACATCGGGGTGTTCCAGGCGCTGCTCTTCATCGCCGCCTACCGTCTGCCCGGCGGCATCGCGGCCACCGTCGGCGCCGTCCAGCCGCTGGTCACCGCCGGGCTCTCGGCCCTGCTCCTCGGCGACCGGCTCACCCTGCGCACCGTGCTGTCCGGCATCGCGGGCGTCGCGGGCGTCAGCCTGCTGGTGCTGCGGGCCAACGCCGCGCTGGACGCGGTCGGGGTGCTCGCCGCGCTCGGCGGCGCCGTGGTGATGGCCGCCGGCATCGTCCTCTCCAAGCGCTGGGTCTCCCCCGCGCCGATGCTCGCCACCACCGGCTGGCAGCTCACCACCGGCGGGCTGCTGCTGGTGCCGGTGACGCTGCTCGCCGAGGGTGCGCCGCCCTCCCACTACAGCCTCGCCAACGTGCTCGGCTACACCTACCTGTGCCTGATCGGCGCGGCCGTCACCTACGCGCTCTGGTTCCGCGGGCTCCGCGCGCTGCCGCCGACCTCGGTCTCCTTCCTCTCGCTGCTCAGCCCCGTCGTCGCCACCCTGCTCGGCTGGCTGGCGCTCGGCCAGGACCTCAGCCCGCTCCAGGGGCTCGGCGCGCTGGTCGTGCTCGGCGCGCTGATCGCCGCCCAGACCCGACGGCCGCGCACCGCACCGGAGCCGTCGCCCGGTGCCGAGCCGTCGGACGACACCGAGCCGGCGCCCGACGCCGAGCCGACGGCCGCCCCGCGGCCCGCCCGCGAGAACGCCTGACCCCGCTCCACCACCACCGGTCCCCACCAGTCCAGGGAGTTCCCCATGCGCATCACCGTGTTCGGCGCCACCGGCAACGTCGGCAGCCGGGTCGTGGCCGAGGCCCTGACCCGCGGCCACCGGGTCACCGCCGTCGTACGGGACCCGGCGAAGCCGCACGGGCTGCCGTCCGCCACCGCCCTGGCCGTCGGCGACGCCCGCGACCCCGAGGACGTCGCCCGGATCGCGACCGGGCAGAACGTGGTGATCACCGCCACCCGTCCGCTGCCCGGCAGCGAGCACGAGCTGGCCGTCGCCACCAGGGGCCTGCTGGCCGGGATCGCCGGGACCGGCGTGCGGCTGCTGGCCGTCGGCGGCGCGGGCAGCCTGCTCGTCCCGGGCGGCGGCGGGACCGCCCTGGTCGACAGCCCCGGCTTTCCCGAGGAGATCCGGCCGATCGCCCTGGCCTGCGGCGAGCAGTTCGACCTCTACCGCGCCGCCGGCCCGGAGGTCGACTGGACGTACCTGAGCCCGGCCGCGGTGCTGGAGCCCGGTGTGCGCACCGGCCGGTTCCGGACCGGCCGCGACGAACTGCTGGTCGACGCCGCGGGCGACTCGGCGATCTCCATGGAGGACCTCGCCGTCGCGCTCCTCGACGAGGCCGAGCGGCCCGCCCATCGCCGGGCCCGCTTCACCGCCGCCTACTGACCCACCGACCGCCCGCCGCCCGTCGACCGCCGACCGCCGACCGCCGGGCCGACCGGAGCCCCCGCCCCGGCGGGGGTGTACCCAGCACCACCCCGAAGACGGCAGCGGGCGTGATGGATCATCAGGCCGGGCCCCGACAGGATCGTTCCCGTGACCAAGACCGCTACCCGGCAGACCGCAACCGCCGCACCCCGCGCCCGGCGCACCCGACGCGTCACCCTGGCCCTCACCGTCGCCGCCGTCCTGGCCGCCCTGGCCTCGCCCGCCACCGCGGGCGCCGCCACCGGCCGCGACCCGGGCGACGCCGACCGGGCGCCCGCCCGCTACACCCTCCAGACCCTCGACTGGAAGCCCTGCGCCGGGCAGCCCGCGCTGGACTGCGCCACCATGGCCGCCCCACGCGACTGGCACCACCCCGGCGCCGGGGCCGACCTGACCATCGCCGTCTCCCGGCACCGCGCCACCGACCCGGCCAAGCGCAAGGGCACCCTGCTGATGGCGGCCGGCGGCCCCGGCGGAACCGGCCTGGCGCGCCCGGCCTTCCTGGCCGCCGGCGCCCCGGCGGTCGCCGCCGCGTACGACATCGTCGGCTTCGACCAGCGCGGCGTCGGCGAGAGCACCAGGGCGGTCTGCCAGACCCCGGAGGAGTTCCAGGAGTTCCTGGCCGGCGACTACCGCGACCAGTCCCCCGCGGCGATCGACCGGGTCATCGCCAACTCCAGGAAGCTGGCGGCCAGTTGCCAGGAGCGCAGCGGAGACCTCCTGCCCTACCTGACCACCGAGCAGACCGCCCACGACATCGACCTGTTCCGCGGCCTGCTCGGCGAGCGCAAGCTCAGCTACTACGGCCCGTCCTACGCCTCGATGATCGGCGCCTACTACGGGACGCTCTTCCCGCACCGGGTCGAGCGGATGGTGCTGGACAGCAACATCGGCTTCGACGGCACCTGGGAGACGTACGAGCTGGGCCAGCCGATGAGCTTCCAGCGCCGCTTCGACGAGGACTTCACGCCCTGGCTCGCGGCCAGGGACGCCACCTACCACTGGGGCTCCACACCGGAGCAGGTGCGGGCGCACTGGGAGCGGCGGCGCGCGGCGCTGCACGACTCCCCCATCGTCGAGGGGGCGCTGACGATCGGCCCGAACCAGCTGGACAGCCTCACCATGTCGGCGATCTACCGGGCGTCCGACTTCCCCACCCTGGCCCGGCTGCTGACCACCCTGGACACCTGGCAGGACGCCGACCCGGCCACCCGGGCGGCGGCCGCGAAGGCCTACAACAGCTACCTCAGCCCGGAGTTCGCGGCCGAGTACTTCGCGGTGACCTGCAACGACACCCCGTGGACCAGGGACCTGGGCACCTGGATCCGGCGCGGCGCGGAGAACACCGCCCGCTGGCCGCTGGCCGG
Organism: Kitasatospora sp. NPDC096204; assembly: GCF_044763205.1. Lineage (NCBI taxonomy): Bacteria > Bacillati > Actinomycetota > Actinomycetes > Kitasatosporales > Streptomycetaceae > Kitasatospora > Kitasatospora sp. NPDC096204. The sequence continues at coordinate 51,622 of NZ_JBIWFT010000045.1, read as the reverse complement.
CGCCCGGACGCTCGCCTTCAGCGCGGTCTGCGCCGCCTGGCCGGTCGCCCCGGCGCCCGAGGTCAAGGTGACCGGCGCCCATCTGCCGACCACGCTGATGCTCAACTCGGTGCACGATCCGGCGACCTACTACGAGGCGGCGCTCGGCGCCCACCGCGCGCTGCGCGGCTCCAGGCTGGTCACCGTCACCGGGAACGGCGACCACGGCCAGTACCCCACGTCCAACGCCTGTGTCAGCGGGGCGGTCGAGCGCTACCTGCTGGACGACACCGCACCCGAGCACGACCTCACCTGCCCGTCCCCGCAGGCCGGCTGAGCAGTCGATCAGCTCCCGGGCCGGGCCCGCAGCCTGGCCCGGAGCCAGGCGAAGCCGACGGCCAGCCCGGCGAACCCTCCGACGGCGAGCTTGATCCCGGCCTTGGCGACGATCCAGCCGATCCACGGGACGGTCCACCCCAGCCAGTGGAACACGGCCAGCAGCACCGCGGCGCCGAACGCCGCCGCGAGCACGGTGACCGCGACGGCGGCGGACCGCGACAACTCCCGCGGGCCGTCGGCGCGTTCGCCCGCGGCCGCGCCGTCCTGACCGGCAGTCGGCCCGTTCACCATGTCGTTCGTACCCTCCTCGGTCATGGAGGCGATGGTACGGCGTCAGCGGCGGGCGTGATGGGTGTCGCCGACGTACTCGCCGGTCTCGCCGTCGGGGAAGCTGACGGCCATGGTGACGCGGTACTCGTGGACGTCCTCCCGGTGCCCCGGCACCCGCGCCCACGCCATCGAGTGCACCTCGGCCTCGGGGGCCTGCCGGCACCAGGCGGCGGCCTCCTCCAGGGCCCGGGCGGCCGACCGCCCGGTGCACACCACGGCGGTGTACGCGGCGACCGCGACGTCCGCGCCGGAGCGGCCGGTACGCGACACCGCCCGGACGGCCGCGGCGGCCTGGGTCAGGTCACGGGCCAGGTCGTCGACCACCCGAGGGGGAGCCGGCAGGACCACCGCTCCCTCGGCGAGGGTCTCCGGCAGGTTCGCGCTCACGGTCTGGACCTCCATCCGCATCATCACGCGGCACAGCATGCCGGTCGATGATTCCTGGCATGCCCACTTTCACCGGAACGTCACCCGTCCAGGGCCGAGTCCGGGCCGTTCCCTGGCGCCCCGGCGCCCGTCCTGGTAAGGCACGCCGAGCCCGCTCCCCGACGTTCCGGCAGGTCAGCGGGGGGCGGCCACCGGCGGCTCCGGGGAGCCCGAAACACCGCGCACGCACCACCCCCGTGCTCCGAACCGCCGGTCCGGCGCCGGGTGTCGCCCGTCCCACCGCAGTTGGTCCCCCGGTCAACTTTCGGCTTCGCCGCGGGAGTTGCCGCCGGGTGGCGCCGACGAGGCGGCAGGTCGCGGACCTCCCGGTGCGGGGCGGCACCCCGCCGCACCCCGGCTGAAGTGCCGAGTTAACCCCTCGGAGGGCTCCGGTCCGTCTCCCGGTCACCCTGTCCCTGTCAGATCGTCGTGATACTAATCGTCCCGGCGGCGGGCCCCGTCCTCGACTGGGCGGGCACGATGACGACAGCTCAACCGTTCCGGGAAGGTCCGGACGGCGACGGGGAGGGGCAGCGGATGACGGTGCGGATCGGCAAGGCCACGGGTGGGCGCAAGCTCCGGATCGGCAAGCGGGTCACGGGGACGGCTGCGGCTTTCGCCGCGCTGGCCGCGCTGACCGGCTCTCAGGTGACGGGCATCGGGCTCGCTCCGGTCGCGGTCGCCGACGCCGGCCCGGCGAACGGCACCTCGAGCCAGGACTCCGGCCGCCTGCTGCCCGGCGGTGGCCCCTCGACGGACGCTCCCGGCACCTTCGGCACCGGCGTGCCGGCCGACGGCGGCGGCACCGTCCAGCTCCCGCAGCCGCCCGGCGCGCTGCCCGGCCTGCCCTCGGCCGGCCCGTTCGCGGCCACCGGGGCCTCCCTGCCCGCCACGGTCTTCGCCGCCTACCGCCAGGCCGAGGCCTCGCTGGCGCAGCGCTCGCCGGGCTGCCACCTGCCCTGGCAGCTGCTCGCCGCGATCGGCCAGGTCGAGTCCGGCCAGGCCAACGGCGGCCAGGTGGACGCCGCGGGCACGACCCTGACGCCGATCCTCGGCCCGGCGCTGGACGGCAACGGCTTCGCCGCGATAGCCGACACCGACGGCGGCCGCTACGACGGCGACGCCCGCTGGGACCGCGCCGTCGGGCCGATGCAGTTCATCCCGTCCACCTGGGCCTCCTGGGGCGTGGACGCCAACGGTGACGGCAAGGCCGACCCGAACAACGTCTTCGACGCCACCGAGACCGCCGGCCGCTACCTGTGCGCCGGCGGCCGCGACCTCGCCGACCCGGCGCAGCTCGACCGGGCGGTGCTCAGCTACAACAACTCCGGCGAGTACCTGCGGACGGTCCGCAACTGGATGGCGCACTTCGGCAGCGGCGCGGTGACCACCGTCCCGAACCGGCCGGGGCCGGTGGTCCCGCCCACCTCGCCGCCCGCGCCGGGCCTCCCGACGCTCCCGGCCGACGGTTCGGGCCCGGGCGCCGGAGGCACGCCCACCACGGATCCGCAGCCGCCCGCTCCGGTCACGCCCACCCCGGACCAGTCGCCGAGCGCCCAGCCGACGCCGGGCCCGGGCACCACCACCGCCCCCACGCCCGGCGGTTCGACCTCGCCGTCCGCGACGCCGACGACCACCCCGAGCGGCGGCACCTCCCCGTCGGCGACCCCTTCCGGCACGCCCACGGGCACGCCGACGGGCACTCCGACCGGCACGCCCACCGCCTGCCCGGACCCGACGGCCACGCCCACCGGCACGCCCACCCCGACGGGCTCCCCGTCCCCGACCGCCACGCCCACCGGCACCCCGACGGCGACGCCGCTGCCGGGCTGCCCCACGCCCACCCCCACCGCGACGGACACCCCGAGCGCGGCGCCCGGCACTACCCCCAGCGCCGCCTTCTCGCCGTCGGCCGCCCCGACGAAGTGAGCGAAGGGCGCGGGTTCCTCCCCAGGGACCCGCGCCCTTCCGTTCTCACGGCCTGCCGGCCCCGTCCGGCTCCACCACCCGGGAAGCGCTGGGCGACGACCGGCGTCCCGTCGTCGATGACCGGGTGCGCCCCGGGAACGCGGTCACCCCCGCCGCGGAAGAACTCCCCGTGCGCCGCGCGCCATTCGGCCGCGTCGGCGCGGCCCCGTCCCCCCGGCGAGCGCGCACGCCTGCCCGCCCCGCTACAGCTCCCGCCCCGCTACAGCCCCTGGGCCGCCCGGTGCTCGCGCCAGCGGCCCAGCATCCCGTGCACCTCGTCGATCATGAACTCGAAGAAGGCGGCGCTCTCCGCCAGCCGCTCCCCCGCCGCGGTGCCGGCGCCGACGGTGGCCTCGCCGTCGCGCAGCACCCGGATCCAGCGCAGCATGAGCTCGTCGCGCCGGGTCAGCGACTCGAACCAGACGTCGTCGAGCACCCGGTAGCGGTCCCGCCGGGAGCCGGGCTCGCGCTCCTTGGCGACCAGGCCGATCTGGGTCAGGTAGCGCATCGCGCCGGAGACGGCGGCCGGGCTGATCCGCAGCCGTTCGGAGAGTTCGGCGGAGGTGAGCACCCCGCTCTCCTCCGCCATCAGGCAGGAGAAGATCCGGGACGGCATCCGGCCCATGCCCGCGACCACCAGCTCCGCCGCGAAGCGCTCGACGAAGTCGGACACCGCCGTGTCCTCGTGCCCCTCCTCCGGATTCCCCGACCCCTCGGTTCCCTCTACCACCCTGCGCCCCTTTCCCGGTGATCACTCGTCCCCGATGTCAACTTTAAGGACGTCCAAATATTCACGTTTTTCTGAAGCTACGGTAGCTTCAAAAGTATGACCAAGGCCATCACCCTGTCCGGCCTGCGCAAGACCTTCGGCCGGACCACCGCGCTGGACGGCCTCGACCTGACCGTCGAGACCGGCGAGGTCCACGGCTTCCTCGGCCCCAACGGATCCGGGAAGTCCACGACCATCCGCGTCCTGCTCGGCCTGCTGCGCGCCGACGGCGGCAGCGCCCGGATGCTCGGCAAGGACCCGTGGCACGACGCCGTCGAGCTGCACCGCCGCCTCGCCTACGTGCCCGGCGACGTCGAGCTCTGGCCCAACCTCACCGGCGGCGAGGCCATCGACCTGCTCTCCCGGCTGCGCGGCCGGCTCGACCGCCGCCGCCGCGACGAGCTGGTCGAGCGCTTCGACCTCGACCCGACCAAGAAGGGCCGCAGCTACTCCAAGGGCAACCGGCAGAAGGTCGCCATCGTCGCCGCGCTCGCCTCCGACGCCGAGCTGCTGCTGCTCGACGAACCGACCTCCGGCCTCGACCCGCTGATGGAGGTGGTCTTCCAGGACGTCGTGCGCCAGGCCAAGCAGGAGGGCCGCACCGTCCTGCTCTCCAGCCACATCCTGGACGAGGTGGAGAAGCTGGGAGACCGGGTCAGCATCATCCGGCACGGCCGGGTCGTGCAGAGCGGCACCCTCGACGAACTGCGCCACCTCACCCGCACCACCGTCGAGGCCCGCACCCTGCGCCCGGTCACCGGGCTGGAGGCGCTGACCGGCGTGCACGGCCTGAGCACCGAGGGCGACCGGGTCCGCTTCGCCGTGGACGGCCGCGAACTCGACGCCGCCGTAAGGCTCCTGAGCGCGGCCGGGCTGCGCGGCCTGGTCAGCCACCCGCCCACCCTGGAGGAGCTGATGCTGCGCCACTACGGCGACGAGCTGGCCGCCAACGGGCACCGCGCCGAGGGCGAGGCCCTGCGATGACCGCCACCGCCGCCGAGCCGGCCACCGGCCACGCCGCCGCACCCCGCCGCCCGGCGGGCGGCAGCACCCTGACCGGCACCACCGCGCTGCTCCGCTTCGCCCTGCGCCGCGACCGGTTCCGGCTGTCCGCCTGGGTCCTCGGCCTCTGGCTGGTCACCCTGGCCACCGCCGACAGCGTCCGCTCCGTCTACCCGACCGCCGCCGACCGCGCCGCCATCGCGCACGGCTCGGACAACCCGGCGCTGCTCGCCATGAGCGGCCCGGCCCACTACCTGGCCGACTACACCTGGGGCGCCATGCTCGGCCACCGGATGCTCGGCCTGCTGGCCGTCCTGGCCGGCCTGCTGAGCGTCCTGACCGTCACCCGGCACAGCCGGGCCGAGGAGGAGAGCGGCCGCGCCGAACTGGTCCGCTCCACCGCCGTCGGCCGGCACGCCCCGCTCGCCGCCGCCCTGGCCACCGCCGCCGTCGCCGACCTCGCGCTCGGCCTGCTGCTCGCGGCCGGCCTGCCCGCGCTGGGCGTCCCCGGGCTCACCGCCGCCGGATCGGCGCTGTACGGCGCCGCGACCGCCCTCGCCGGGCTGCTGTTCGCCGCGGTGGCCGCCGTCACCGTCCAATTCAGCGCGCACGCCCGGACCGCCTCCGGGCTGGCCCTCACCGTGCTCGGCGCCGCCTACGCGCTGCGCGCCGCCGGGGACGCCGGCTCGGGCGCGCTCTCCTGGGCCTCCCCGATCGGCTGGCTGCAGCGCAGCTACCCCTTCGTGGACGACCGCTGGTGGCCGCTGCTGCCCGCACTCGCCCTGACCGCCGCGACCACCGCCGCCGGATTCGCGCTCAGCAGCCGCCGGGACCACGGCGCCGGCCTGCGCGCCGCCCGTCCGGGCCCGGCCACCGGCAGCCCGGGCCTGGGCACCCCGTTCGGCCTCGCGCTGCGCCTGCACCGCGGCCTGCTCGGCGGCTTCGCGACCGCCCTGCTGCTGGTCGGCGCGATGTACGGCTCGCTGCTCGGCGACGCCGACTCGATGCTCAAGGGCGTCGACCGGATCCGGGAGGCGCTGGACCGGCTCGGCGGGCACACCCTCGCCGACTCCTACGCCGCGCTGACCATGCTGGTCGTCGCGGTGGTCGCGGGCGTCCACGCGGTACTGGCCACGCTGCGCCCGCGCGCCGAGGAGAGCGCGGGACGGGCGGTGCCGGTGCTGGTCACCGGCGTCTCACGGTCCGCCTGGCTGGGCGGGCACCTGGCGGCGGCCCTGCTGGGCTCCACCGCCGTGCTGCTCGCGGCGGGCGTGGGCTTCGGCCTGGCCGGGGCGCTGTCCAGCGGCGACGGGGGCGCGTTCCTGCGGCTGACCGGCGCGGCGCTGGCCTTCGCGCCCGCCCAGTGGGTGACGGTGGGTTTCGCCGCCGCGGTCTACGGCTGGCTGCCCCGGGCCACACCGCTGGCCTGGCTGGTGCCCGCGTACGCGTTCGTGATCGGCTACCTGGGCCCGCTGCTCGACCTCCCCCAGGGCCTGGAACGGCTCTCCCCGTACGGGCAGGTGCCCCGGCTCCCGGCGGCCGCGATGGACTGGACGCCGCTCGCCGTGCTCACCCTGGTCGCGGCCGCCCTGATCGCCCTGGCCCTGGTCGGCTTCCGGCGCCGCGACATCGACTGACGCCCGGCGCCGGGCCCCGCCGCGGGGCTCAGAGGTACTTGACCAGCTCCGGCATCAGGTCCTGGAAGGTCCGCCCGCTGGCCGGCTGGCCGATCGCGGTCATCTGCCAGCCGGTCGCCGTGCGCTGCACCTTCGCCATCACCTGGGCGGTGTACGGGCCGCCGCCGGTGAGCGTGTAGCGGGCCAGCTCGACGCCGGTGGTCTCGTCCACGAGCCGGCAGAAGGCCGCCTCGACCTCCTGGAAGGTCTGCCCGGTGAAGGAGTTGACGGTGAAGACGATCTGGTCGACCTCGGCGGCGACGGTGGTCAGGTTGACCGTGATCGACTCGTCGTCGGTCGCGTCGCCCGCGCCGCCGACCAGGTTGTCCCCGCTGTGCCGGACCGAGCCGTCGTTGCTGGTGAGGTGCTGGAAGAACACCACGTCCACCGGCCGCCCCTGGGCGAACAGCACCGCCGAGGCGTCCAGGTCGATCTCCCGGCCGGCGGCCAGCAGCTTGGCAAGGAAGCCCTTGCGCTCCGCCGCCTTCCAGCCCAGGCCCATCCGGACCAGGCTCAGCTGCCCGCCGCCCGGCTTCTCCAGGCTGATCTTCTGCCCCTTGGCCAGCGAAACGCTCATCGCGTCCTCCTCGTTCTGCCACCGCCCGTGCCGCGAATCTACAGCACTGTAGAGAATTTATGATCATCGACGGTGTCCTGGGAGCACCCCTACCCCGTACTCCCCCGGGCCTCACCCCCGCCTCCCCCTGACCTCACCCCGGTGCCCCCCGGCCCCCGCCCCCGACGACGGTCCGCACACTGAGGGAACCGGCGGTCCGACGTCTGGCGTAGCCGTCGACCGTGACCGGACGGCCGGGGCGGCGCGCGGTCTAGGGTCGGCCCCGGGACGGCGCGGCCGTCCACGCACCCATCGCGGTGCTCACGACCGTTCCCGGGCCGGTCCGAGCCGCACCGGCCCGCTCACGCTGGGGGGACCACCATGCCCGAGCAGCACGAAGGAACCGAACGGCACGAAGGAACCGCACAGCAGCCGGCACCGCGGCACCCGGGAGGATCCCGCCTCGGCCGCCGCCGGCTGCTCCGGGCCGGCCTCGGCGCGGGCGGCGCGCTGGCCACCGCCCGGCTGCTGCCCGGCGGCGCGGCCTGGGCCGCCACGGCACCGGACACCGACCACGGCACCGCGCAGTACGACGGCCTCTGGCCGGAGGCTCGGCGGGCCGGCCTGCGCACCGACACCGCCGCCGCACAGGTCTGGCCGGACTGGGCCCGCTACGCCCGCATCGCCGACGGCACCTTCAACGAGCCCGCCGACATGCAGAGCTACGTGGACGCCCTCAAGGCGCAGGAGGTCAGCGTCATCGAGCTGGACACCCTGCTCTCCGACTGGCTCACCGACGCCCAGTTCGCCGCCCACATGGCCGAGGTGAAGATGTTCACCAAGCTGGCCCACGCCGCCGGCCTCAAGGTCGTCATGTACTACCCGTCGCTGGAGCTGATCTCCCCCGGCGGGGAGAAGGGCCGCTCCTTCTACAAGAACGACCAGGGCAAGAACTGGGTCCAGCGCGACCTCGCCGGCAAGCCCAACGTGTTCTACGGCAGCGTGGTGGTCTGGGTCGACCCGGGCGACGAGAGCGTCTGGCTCAGCCCCAACTCCCCCTGGCGGGACTACTACCTCAACCGGATCAAGGGCGTGGCCGCGACCGGCGTGGACGGCATCTGGCCGGACGTCCCGATCTACTTCGACGGCGTGCTCTCCTGGTGCGACGCCTCCACCTGGGGCGCGGCCGCGTTCAAGGCCGACACCGGCCTCGACCTGCCCAAGGCCCAGAACTTCGCCGACCCGGTCTTCCGCCGCTACGTCGAGTGGCGCCACCGCAACCTGCTCCGGTTCCAGCTGGACATCGCCGACGCGGGCCGCTCGGTCAACCCCGACCTGGTCACCTTCGTCGAGACCGTGTCGATGGACTACCGCTACGCCACCTCGATCGGCCTGGACGGCGGCTACCTGCGCCAGGCCCCGGGCGCCGTCAGCCAGGTCTGGGAGGTGGACATCCTCGGCAACTACGACGGCATGCGGCACGCCACCGCCTCCGACTGGGTCTGCCTGATCTCCATGTACAAGTACGCCCGCGCCGCCAGCGGCACCAAGCCCGCCTGGGCGTTCTCCTACGGCTGGCAGGCCGACGACGCCTCGCTGGTGATGTCCCAGCTGATCGCGGCCGGGTGCAACCCGTACGAGGTGAAGACCCCGTTCAAGAACGACACCGTGGACGCCGCGATGCGCACCCGGATGTACCGCTTCGTGCGCACCAACCAGGCGAAGCTCTACGACCCGGTCTCGATCGCGCAGGTCGGCGTCTACCACTCGGCCCCGTCGCGGGACTACGTGGCCCCGGGCGAGGGCAACGGGATGTACGTCAACGCCACGGCCCCGGCCGGGATCGCCGACTGGTGGGGCGGTGACGACCCGCAGATGAGCTGCGCCTCGATCCCGTGGCTCGGCGAGTTCCGGGGCGCCGTCAAGGCGCTGGTCTACGCCCACGTCCCGTTCGACACGGTGCCCAGCCCCGGTCTGACCGCCGACGACCTGGCCCGGTTCAAGGTCCTGCTGCTGCCCAACCTCCAGGCGGTCTCGGACACCGAGGCGGCACTGCTGCGCGGCTTCGTCTCGGCCGGCGGGACGATCGTCATCACCGGCCCCGCACCCACCGCGCTGGACGAACTGGGCGGTCAGCGCAGCGAGTTCGCGCTCTCCGACGTGCTCGGCCTGCGCAAGGCCGACCCACTGCCCGCCACCAGGCAGAACTCCTACGGCAGCGGCAGCTGCTGGTACGTCAAGGCGCTGCCCGGACTGAGCTACCTGACCAAGACCGACCAGGCCTCGGCGGACCAACTGCTCACCGCGGTACGGCAGTCCGCCCCGCCCGCGGTCACCCTGGCCGGGGACCGCCGGATCTTCCTGGACGCCCGGCGGCTCGGCGCCGACACCGTCGTCCACCTGGTGAACTTCAGCAACTTCGCCGACACCCCGGCGGCGTTCCGCGGCGCTCCCGCCAACTGCACGCTCTCCTACGCCCTCCCGGCCGGGGCGGGCGTCACCGCCGTCACGGTCGCCAGCCCGGACGGCACCGACCCGGCACCCAAGGCCGTCCCGTACACCGTCACCGGGTCGACGGTCAGTGTGCCGCTGACCGTCGCCCAGTACTCGGTGGTGACGATCACGGTCGGATAGCGCCCGCGGGCGCGGGGGTCCGCCAGAGGGCGGCGGGGCCGGCCTCGCCGCCCGGAGCGGACTCGAAGGCGATCCACCGCCCGTCCGGGGACCAGCTCGGCGCGCCGTCGTAGGCGGTGTCGTCGTGGGTCACCCGGACGGGGGTTCCGCCCTCCGCGTCGACCACGAAGACCTGGGCGTTCGGCAGGTTCCCCAGATTGGAGGAGAACACCAGGAAGCGGCCGTCCGGGGACCAGCTCGGGTCGGTGTGCTCGCCCGGGACGTCGGTGACCCGCCGCAGTCCGCCGCCGTCCGCGCCCACCGTCCACAGCGACCAGTCGTCACGGCCCGCGTTCCGGCGCTGGAAGACGATCCGGTCGCCCTTCGGGGACCAGTTCGGCTGCCGGTTGTCGGTGCCGGTGCCCGGGCCGTCGACCAGCAGGACGGTCTCGCCGCCGCCTCGGCGGACCTTCCGGATCGAGTCCCGCCCGGCCGGGTCGCCTTCCCCGGCGGCGTGCTCCGGCTCCCGGCTCTGCTGGAACACGATCCACTCGCCGTCCGGGGAGAAGCTCGGCTCGCTGTAGCCGCTGCCGTCGCTGTGCCTGGTCACCCGCTCGGGGGCGCCGCCCGGCCGCATCAGCCAGACCTCGTCGTGCTCCGACTCCCGGTCGGTGGCGAAGGCGAAGGCGTCGGCGGCGGCGTTCCAGCTGGTGCCGGGGAGGTTGACGGCCGCCTTGTCGGGATCCTCCACCACCTTGCGCGGAGCGCCGCCGTCCACGGGGAGGATGCCGAGGGCGGCGTCGCCCTTGTTGTAGCCCCCGCTGAACTCGGTGAGCAGCACCGAGCGGCCGTCCGGGGCGAAGGCGGGGTTCTGCGCGCTGTGCCCGCCGCCGGGGCGGTAGAGCAGCCGGGCGCCGTCGGCGCGGCGCTCGGCACCGGCCGACGGTGGGTCGGCCGGCGGCGCACCGCCCGAGGGCACTTCGGCCGACGGCGCATCGACCGGCGAGGTGCCGGCCGGCGACGCACCGGTTCCCGAGCCCGAGCCACCGCATCCGGCCAGCAGCAGGGCGGCGGCCACGGCGGCCGCCCCGAGCGAACGAATCCTCATGCCCACAAGCTAGTTGACGTGGCGTCAGCTGTCGTACGCCGCCAGGCGGATCGGGCACCGCCGTCCAGCAGGGGCCGGTGGGACCTCGCCGAGGCCCCGCCGGTCGGGTGCGTCAGCCGGCGCTCCGCTCCAGCCGGACCAGCGCGTCCACCGCGACCCGACCACCGGCCGCCGCCCCGCTGTCCTGACCGCCCCCGCCGCCCTTGTGGCCCGGCTCCCCGCCGACCACACGGTGCACCCGCTCGGCCCGGACGGTGCGCAGCCCGTGGTCGGCGAGGTCGGCCAGGACGTCCTCCGGGGTGAAGAGCACGGCCGGGTCCTGCGGCCCGCCGACGCCCTCGGTGAGGTTGCTGAGGTCGTGCCCGAGGACCAGCAGGGTGCCGCCGGGGGCGAGCGCGTCGGCGGCGCGGCGCAGGGCGGCCCGGCGGTCCGCGGCGGGGAGCTGCAGGTAGGCGACCAGGACGAGGTCGTAGCCCGCGGCGGGGGCTTCCAGGGCGCGGGCGTCGCCGTGGCGCCAGGTGAGCCGGTCGGCGACCTCGTCGGGCAGGTCGGCGGTGAGGCGTTCGGCGCGTTCCAGGGCGACGGCGGAGAAGTCCAGTCCGGTGACCTCCCAGCCCTGGGCGGCCAGCCAGATGGCGTTGCGGCCCTCACCGGCGGCCAGGTCGAGGGCGTGGCCGGGGGTTCGGCCGGTCAGTTCGCGGACCACCCACCGGTTGGGCGCGGCGCCCCACACCAGCTCGCTCGCGGCGTAGCGGTCGTCCCAGTCCTGGCTGTCCATCGCGCCTCCTCCGTTCGACGGGCCTGCTCGTACCGGCCAACCTACCGGGCCGCCGCCGACCCGGCCGGAAGCGGTCCAGCGGGCGGACACCCTTGACGGCGAATATTGGTCCAGTCCAATCTGTTCAGTCGTGACGTGCACGGGTCGGCCGCCCGTCGTGTCCGCGCACCGCCCGTCAGCACGCGTCACCCTGCCCGCGCGCCCCCACCGCGCCCGGGCCGGCTCCCCTCGGCCCACCCGGGCCACCGCACCGCCGGAAACCCCCACACATCCGGAGGACCCACCGCATGCACGACCGTGTCCTGCCCGCACGGCCCGCTCACCCCTCCGGGGAGCGCGCCGGCCGCCGGGCCGCCCACCGCAGAAGGGCCACCGCGCTGGCCCTGGCCGCCACCCTGACCACCAGTGGCGCCGCCATCGCCCTGACCTTCGGCTCCGCCTCGGCGGCCCCGGTCAACCTGATCGCCAACGGCGACTTCGAGGCCGGCACCCTGGCCGGCTGGACCTGCTCCAACGGGTCGGTCGTCACCACCCCGGTGCACGGTGGGACCCACGCGCTCAGCGGCGCCGCCTCGGCCGCCGACACCGCGCAGTGCCAGCAGACCGTCACCGTCCAGCCGAACACCACGTACACCCTGGCCGGCTGGGTCCAGGGCAGCTACGTCTACCTGGGCGCCACCGGCACCGGCGTCAACTCCTCGGTCTGGACGCCCGGCGGGACCGGCTGGAACCAGCTGAGCACCACCTTCACCACCGGTGCCACCACGACCTCCGTGACGGTCTTCACCCACGGCTGGTACGGCACCGGCACCTACTACGCGGACGACCTCACGCTGACCGGCCCGGCCGGCCCCACCTCGACCGCCAGCCCGACGGCCACCGCCAGCCCCACGGCCACGGCCAGCCCGACGGCCACCGCCAGCCCCACCGCGACGGGCAGCCCCACCGCCACCGGAAGCCCGACGGGCACCCCCACGACCACCACGCCGACCCCGACGGCCACCGCGAGCGGCCCGGCCGGGGACGGCAAGGTCACCACGCCGACCGGCTTCGCGGTCACCAGGACGACGTCCAACGCGGTGGTGCTCACCTGGCAGCCGTCCACCCTCACCAGCGGTGACGGCGCGGTCGCCTACAAGGTGTGGTCCAACGGCCAGCTGGTCGCCACCTCGATGGGCACCTCCGTCACGGTCAGCTCGCTGCTGCCGGGCAAGAGCTACACCTTCAGCGTCCAGGGCTACTCCGGCAGCCACGCCTCCGCCCAGTCCGCGCCGGTGAGCACCACGACCGCGGCGGCCCCCGCCCAACAGCCGGTCCGCTCGGCCTACTTCGACCAGTGGGGCGTCTACGAGAACGCGTACAACGCGAAGAACGTCGACACCAGCGGCGCGGCGGCCAAGCTGGACGTCGTCCACTACGCGTTCGCCAACATCGACCCGACCAGGTTCACCTGCTTCCAGGCGGTGAAGGCCTCCGACTCGGCCAACGAGTCCAACCCGAACGCCGGTGACGGCGCGGGCGACGCCTACGCCGACTACCAGGCCGACTACGGCTCCGGCACCAGCGTGGACGGCACCGCCGACACCTGGGAGCAGCCGCTCAAGGGCAACTTCAACCAGTTGCGCCAGCTGAAGGCCAAGTACCCGAACCTGCGCTTCACCATCTCGATCGGCGGCTGGACGTACTCCAAGTACTTCTCCGACGCGGCGGCCACCGACTCCTCCCGCAAGGCCTTCGTCTCCTCGTGCGTCGACATGTTCCTCAAGGGGAACCTGCCGACCGGCGTGGCCGGTGACGCCTCCGGCGGTCCGGCCTCGGCGGCCGGCCTCTTCGACGGTGTCGACCTCGACTGGGAGTACCCGGGCTCGGCCGGCGGCCACACCGGCAACCACTACTCCGCGGCCGACAAGCAGAACTTCACGCTGCTGCTCAAGGAGTTCCGCACCCAGCTGGACGCCCTCGGCACCGCCCAGGGCAAGCGGTACCTGCTGACCGCCGCGCTGCCCAGCGGCCAGGACAAGATCGCCCAGCTGGAGACCGACAAGATCGGCGCCTACCTGGACTACGCCGACGTGATGTCCTACGACATGCACGGCGCCTGGGACGCCACGGGCCCGACCAACCACCAGGACCCGCTGCACGACAGCCCGGCCGACCCGACCACGCCGATCACCCCGGGCACCCGCAAGTACAACGTGGACACCACGCTCGCCGCGTACACCACCGGACTGCCCGAGTACGGCATCCCCGGCGGCTTCCCGGCGAACAAGATCGTGCTGGGCATCCCGTTCTACTGGCGCGGCTGGACCGGTGTCCCGGCCGGCTCCGACTACGGCCTGTACCAGAGCGCGACCGGCCCGACGGCGAAGAAGCCGCTGAGCCAGGAGGCCGGCCTGGCCGCCTGGAAGGAGCTCAACCCGACCGCGGCGCAGAGCCACTGGGACCCGGTCACCGAGAGCAGCTGGGTCTACGACGGCACCAACTTCTGGACCGGTGACACCCCGCAGGCCGTCCAGGCGCGCGGGGCGTACGCCAAGAGCAAGGGCCTGGGCGGGCTGTTCGCCTTCTCCCTGGAGAACGACGACGCCGCCGGCACGATGCTCAACTCGATGGACAGCAGCCTGCGCTGACGATTCGTCGGAAACGAGCGGTGGCCCGCACGGAGCATCCGTGCGGGCCACCCGCGGCTCGTCCCGCCGTACCCGTCTCGCCCGGGCGCGGCCCGACCGGCCTCAGCGCGCCCGGCCACGGCCCGGCGGCACCGGGTCCGTCCCGCCCGCGCCCGGACGGCAGCGCAGCAGCCGCCCGGCCGTCAGCCGGGCCCCGCGCAGCGCGCCGTGCCGGTGCAGCGCCTGCACCGCGTAGGTCGAGCAGGACGGCGTGTACGGGCAGCAGGCCGGGCGGCGGGGGCTGACCTCGGTGCGGTAGTAGCGCACCGCGCCGTACAGCACCCCGGCCGCGAACCCGCGCGGGGCGGGGGCGGACGGATCGGCCGTCCGGTGCCCGCGCCACCCGGTGAGGGCGAAGCGCACGCCGGAGACCATCATCACCGGGATCAGGACGATCAGGCAGGGATCGGCGATCTCGCAGCAGCCGTCGAAGCAGCAGTCCGCGCCCTCGTTCCGGAGGTGCTTGCGCCGCTGGGCCTTGGCGTGATCCTCCTTGCGGTAGCGCTCCCGGTAGCCCTCCCAGACCCGGCGCTGCTTCTTCCGTCGCAGCCGCTCCGAGGCGGGCAGCCACCACCAGGCGCGCTCCGGGCGGGCCGGTGGGAAGTGGGCGCCGAGATCCGGCGTCGGGTCGGACACTGCTGACGATCCCCTCGTTCTCTCCGTCGGGGGCCGACCCACGACGATCCGGGCAAGATTATCCGAAGATCATCTACCCGGATCCGGCGCCTCGGCCCCTCGACTCCTCAGCGCCTCGGTGCCTCGGTACCTCGGTGCCTCGACCCCGTGGCCTCCGTACCCCCGCGCTCAGCCGCCGAGGTTGAGCTCGGGGAAGAGGTCCTCGAACGGCTGGGTGGTCACCGAGACGCTCCGGGAGAAGGGATTGTCGAAGTCCCAGATCATGAACAGCAGGAAGGCGATCAGCACGCTGAAGCAGAGCGCCAGCGTCAACTCCCTGGGCGTGCGCCGGATCTGCAGCGCGAACAGCATGCCGATGGTCACCACCGCCCCGCCGATCAGGCCGAACCACACCACCCCGGGCATCGTCGGCCCGGCGTTCTGGCCACGCGAGTTACGGGCCTCGGAGGCCTGGCTGACGCGGTCCATGATCGACTGGTAGCCCTGCGACTCCAGGTCGGAGGCGGGAGACCGGGTGGCGACGTCGTTCTGGAGCTTCTGGAGCAGCTGATCGCCCTTCTCGGTGATGCCACCGTTCTCCTGCATGTAGGACCACTCGGTGTTCACCACGTACGAGACGTAGGCGTCCACGTCGGCCCGGACCTGGTCGCGGAACTCCGCCGGGTAGATCACCGCGCGGTCGCTCACCTCGCGCAGCGACTGCGCCTCGCGGAACAGGTCGTCCTGGGCGGCGCCGCGCGCCTCCCAGACACCCGCGATGGCGAGACCGAGGACGATCGCGTAGACCACCCCGATCATCATCGTGATGTACTCGATGACGTCCGGGGTCTCGTCGGTGCTGTCCGCCGCGATCGGCCGGCGCTGCCTGAGCACCACCACCGCCACCACGACGGCACAGGCCGACGCCAAGGCGATGACCACCGCCACCCACTCGGACATGGGAACTCCCTTCTCTGGCTTGGCTTGTGACGGAACGGAAGGCCAAGGGGGCATCCCCCGGCCCGGGGAGCGTGGCCCGCCGCAGGCCGGGAACCGCTCGGCGGGCCGTCAGGAGGCGATCAGGACGGACCCGAACGACCGCGTCCTCGGCCACCACGCCCGGGACGCAGGGCCGCCGCCGCGAGCACCCCCGGGACCATGATCACCAGCAGCATGGTGGTCATCGAGGTGCCCTGGTGCTGCTTGGCCATGGCCTTGGGCTGCGACCTGGGGACGTGGAACACGGGCTGCGCCGACGGGGTCGGCCACAGCGGGCTCGGACGCGCCGCGCTCGGCGAGGCCCCCGGGCTGGGGGCGGACGTGTCGGGTACCGCGGGGCTATCGGCCGCGGGCGCGGGGACCACCGGAGCGGGCGCGGGGACCGCCGGTGCCGGGGTGGGCGGCGCGGGGGCCGGAGCGGGCGCGGGCGGCACGGGCGACGGACCAGGCGCCGGCGGTGATCCGGGGGCGGACGGTGCCGGGGATGCCGGGGGCGCGGGTGACGAGCTGGGGACCGGTGTCGTACTGGGCGACGGCGTTGTCGGCGTCGAACTCGGGCTCGAACTCGGGCTCGGGCTTGAACTCGGGCTCTGCGACGGCGTGGGGCTGGGAGTCGGCGTCGGAGTCGGAGTCGGCGTGGGAGTGGGGGTTGGCGTCGGGGTCGGCGTGGGAGTGGGGGTTGGCGTAGGCGTCGGGGTGGGGGTTGGCGTGGGGGTCGGCGTGGGAGTGGGGGTCGACGTAGGCGTAGGCGTGGGAGTGGGGGTCGACGTAGGCGTAGGCGTGGGAGTGGGGGTCGACGTAGGCGTAGGCGTAGGGGTGGGGCTGAGCGTCGGCGTAGGAGTGGGGGTGGGGATCTGAGTCAGCGTCGGCGTGGGCGTCGGCGTGGGAGTCGGACTCGGGCTTGGACAGGGGTGCGGGTGGTGGTGATGATGGTGATGGTGGTGCCAGTGATGCCAATGGAGCCAGTGAAGCCAGTGGTGGTCATCGTGCTCGTCGCCCTCGTGACCCGGCCTGACCTGCCCGGATCCACCCTGCCCCTCGGCCGGCCACCCGGGCCCGCCCGGCAGCCCCGCCGGGCGCGAGGGCGAGGGGAAGGACGGTGCGGGGAAGGACGGCAACGGGAGATTCGGCACCGAGAACGACGGCGTCGGGAAGTGCGGCCCGGTGGGCTTCGAAGTGGGCCTGGGCGAGTGGCAGGGGTGGTGCCCGTGCGGGGGCCAGTGCCCGTGGTGCCCCGGGCCGAGGCCCGGCGCGGCGCTGATCCCCACCTGGACGTCCACGTCCACGTCCACGTCCACGTCGACGTCCACACCGATGCTCAACTGACCGTCCGGCCCCACCGACATCGACACGTCGGTCTCGTCGCACACGCAGACGTCCACCACCGGGCCGTGCGGGTACCCGCCGGGGTGGCCGGCGCCGGACGCGGTCGCACCGCCGACCAGCGCGCAGATCGCGACCACGCCGGCCGACGCGCCGAGCAGTCGTACCCGTCGCCCGCGGGCCGCGCCCCCACCGCCACCGGGCGATATCCGGCGGATCTGCCGACGCACGGGCATGGGCTCCACACACCTCTCGGATCGTCCGGGGAGAACGGAACGGCCTCGGGCCGACCGGCCCCGGAGGAACGGCTTGAACGGGTAGAACCGACGAAAGGACCGAACTCGGTCGCATTCCCGACAGGAACTCCATCGAGTACGACCAGAAATGATCAGGCATGGTCAGGCGGACGGCCCGCCTTCGAGAGCGGGCCGTCCGTCATCAGGTCAAACGATCTTCGAGTCGACCGGTTACGGCCTGCGCTCACCGTCCCCCGCGCTCAGCTGCGACGGTTCGCGATCTCCACGTTCTCCAGCACGCCGACCGCGTCCGGCACCAGGATGGCGGCCGAGTAGTAGGCGCTGACCAGGTACGAGATGATCGCCTTCTCGTCGATGCCCATGAAGCGGACCGACAGCGACGGCTGGTACTCGTCCGGGATGCCGGTCTGGTGCAGGCCGATGACGCCCTGGTTGTCCTCACCGGTACGGATCACGAGGATCGAGCTCGTGTTCTCCTTGGTGACCGGGATCTTGTTGCACGGCAGGATCGGCACCCCACGCCAGGCCGGCACCTGCTGTCCGCCGAGGTCGACGTGGGTGGGGTACAGCCCACGGGCGTTGAACTCCCGGCCGATCGCGGCGATGGTCCGCGGGTGGGCCAGCAGGTAGTCGGGGTCGCGGCGGCGGTTGAGCAGCTCGTCCAGGTCGTCCGGGGTGGGCGGGCCGGAGTGGGTCTGGATGCGCTGGTCGAAGTCGGCGTTGTTGAGCAGGCCGAACTCCGGGTTGTTGACGAGCTCGTGCTCCTGGCGCTCGCGCAGGGCCTCGATCGTCAGCCGCAGCTGGTGCTCGGTCTGGTTCATCGGCTGGTTGTACAGGTCCGCGACGCGGGTGTGGACCTTGAGGACGGTCTGCGCGACGCTCAGCTCGTACTCACGGGGCTTGAGCTCGTAGTCCACGAAGGCGCCGGGCAGCTCGAACTCGCCGTGGTGGCCGGCCGACATGGCGATCTCGGCCTCGCCGCGCTCGTTCTGCGCCTGGAGCGGCAGGGCCAGGAAGCCCTGGAGGTGCTCCTGGAGGCTGGGGGCGTTGTCCCGGATGGCGGCGAAGTCCGCCCGGGTCAGCGTCAGGGCGACACCGGCGGTGGTGGTCTTGGCGGTGAACTCCCAGACGGCGTCGGGGTTCAGCAGCGCGTCGTCGCCGAAGCGGTCGCCGTCGCCGGCCACGCCGACCACGGTGTCGTCACCGTACTTGCCGGTGCCGATCTTGTTGACCTTGCCGTGCGCGATCAGGAAGATCCTGTCGGCGGCCTCGCCCTGGGTGGTGAGCACCTCGCCGGGGCCGAAGTCCCGCTGCTGGCAACGGTCGGCCAGGGCGGTGAGGACGTCCTCGTCCTCGAATCCGCGCAGCAGCGCCAGCTCGCCCAGCTCGGCCGGAATGACCCGGACCTGGGAGCCCGTCTTGATGAACTCCACCACGCCGTTGCCCACGGCGTACGTGAGCCGACGGTTGACGCGGTAGGCGCCACCGGCGGCCTGGACCCAGGGAAGCACCTTGAGCAGCCAACGGGAGGTGATCTCCTGCATCTGCGGTGCGGACTTGGTCGTGGTGGCAAGGTTCCGGGCAGCGGCCGTCGCAAGGCTCTGCTGCTTGGCCTGCACTGCCTCCGGGCTCGTGTCCACGGTCATCGGCAGGGCTCTCCATTCCTGTGATCGGGTCACGCGTCCAGGGGCGTACGGGCCCGTCCTGGCGCATGGCATGGCGAATCATCAGATCCGCTTACTGGTGGGGGCGTTGGCGAATTTCGCGAAGTGCGGCCACCGTCTCCCGGCGACCCATCCGGAACCCTAGATCACCAGGGCCCGGCCGGGCCCGCACGGAGGCCGACTACCCCCCGATAGGGTGAATCTCGGCCGGTCCGCCCCCAAGGTCCCACAAACTCCGGGAACATCCGTTCGCCCCGGCGGTCCCCGTGCCGCCACCGGCTTTCCCCCCGGTCAGGACCCTGCCGGACGACCCGGAGGCCGTCGCCCGGCGTCAACCCGGCGCACGTTCCGGCCGCGGAACCCGCGCGGCGCGGCAACGGCCGCGGAACCCGCGCGGCAACGACAGCGGACGGGCGAGCGGGCCGCCGCGGAAAAGCGAACGGCCCGCCAGGGCCGGCACGGGGGGAACCGGCACCTGACGGGTGAACGGGGGTGCGCAGTGGGGGGCCGCACCGGGATTCCCGCGCGGCGAGGTCGGTCCGGCGAGGTCGGACCGGCGACGTCGGACCGGCGACGCCTGCGGCTCCGACGACGCCCGCGGCTCCGACGGAGGTCAGGCGCAGGCGACCTGGGTGCCGGGGACGCCGACGATGCCCGAGTTGTTGGACTCGCCGCCGTTGTACTCGTAGTACAGGTAGGAGTAGAAGTCGATCCGGGTGCCGGGGCCACAGGCCGAGTCGGGGGCGACGGTGTACGTCACCGTGAAGGCGCTGCTGGCGCCGGGGGCGAGCGGCACGTTGTAACGGGCTATGCCGCCGTGGACGTTGTCACTGCACCCGTTGGTCTGGGTGCCGCACGCGGTCGCGCTGAACTTGAGACCGGTCTCCAGGCTGGTGGCGTAGGTCTCCTGGACGCTCTGGTAGACGAACTGGATCGGGGTGTCGTACGGGTTGGTCAGCGTCAGGGTGAGCGTGAACTCGCCGCCGCGCACGGTCGTCTGCTTGTCGGAGACGGCCGTGAGCGGCAGTTGGCTGTCGGCCCGGGCGGCGGGGGCGGCGGAGAGGAGCAGTCCGACGACGAGGGCCGGACATGCGGCGAGCGCGGCGCGACTCAGGTGTGTTCTGCGCATGACCAAGGAGCGTAGGCGCCGATTCCGCCAGGGTTGCGCTCCTCTGCCCCGGTCCGTACCGACGCAGGAGCGGCGAGCGGACACCGCGCACCGGCCCGCCCGCGTTCCGGCCCCACGGGCCGACCCGGAGCCCTATGCTTCGCCGCCCCTCCCCCGGCCCCGGACCACGCCCTTCGGTGCTCGGCCACTCACGCACACGGCGGCAGGATGTCGCAGAGCGCGCCGAGCGCCGCCGGGTAGGCGTGGTCCGGTGGCGTGGCGTAGCCGACCACCAGGCCGTCGACGGCGGGCATCGCCTCCTCGCCGACCGCCGGGTGCCGGTAGTCGGCGAGCCCTTCGACGGCCAGGCCCCGGTAGACGGCGGCCTTGAGCACCGAGCGCTCGGTGCCCGGCTCCAGGCGCAGCACCGCGTGCAGGCCGGCCGCGATGCCGGACACCTGGACGTGCGGGGCGCGGGCGGCGAGCGCGGCCACCAGCTGGTCCCGGCGCTCCCGGTAGCGGCGGCGCATCCGGCGCACGTGCCGGTCGTAGCCGCCGGAGCCGATGAACTCGGCGAGGGTCAGCTGGTCGAGGGCGCTGGCCCAGCCCTCGCGTTCCCCCTTGGCGGCGAGCGCCCGGTCCACCAGGTGGTCGGGCAGCACCATCCAGCCGAGCCGCAGCGCGGGGGTCAGGCTCTTGCTGGTGCTGCCGAGGTAGACCACCCGTTCGGGGTCGAGGCCCTGGAGGGAGCCGACCGGCTGGCGGTCGTAGCGGAACTCCCCGTCGTAGTCGTCCTCCAGGAGGAGCCCGCCGCGCCCGCGCGCCCAGTCGACGACGGCGGCGCGGCGGCCCGGCTGCAGCGGGCCGCCGGTGGGGAACTGGTGGGCGGGGGTGAGCAGCGCCGTCCGGACGTCCGGGTGCCGCGCCAAGTCGCCTGTCCTGGCGCCTCGTTCGTCGATCGGAAGCGGGACGGTGGGGACGCCGGCGGCGGCCAGCAGCCCGCGGTGGAAGCCCAGCCCGTACGCCTCGACGGCCAGCGGACCGTGCTCGGCGGGCGGCAGGACGGGCGCGGCGCCGTCGAAGAGCAGCCGCAGCGCGTGGGCGAAGCCGGAGCAGACCACGATCCGGTCGGGGTCGGTGCGCACGCCCCGGGCGCGGGCGAGGTAGTCGGCGAGGACGGTGCGCAGTTCGCGCCGGCCCTGCGGGTCGCCGGGGCCGAAGGCCTCGTTGGGGGCGGCGGTCAGGGCGCGGCGGGCGGCGGCGAGCCAGGCGGCTCGCGGGAAGGAGGAGGCGTCGGGCTGGCCCTGGCGCAGGTCGTGGATGGGGCCGGGGCGGCGGGAGGGCCGACGGGCCCGGGTGCGCGGGACGGGTTCGGCGCGTTCGGCGACGGTGGTGCCGGAGCCCTGCCGGGCGGTCAGCCAGCCCTCGGCGACGAGTTCGGCGTAGGCCTCGGCGGCGGTGTTGCGGGCCAGGCCGAGGTCGGCGGCGAGGGTGCGGTAGGGCGGCAGTCGGGTGCCGGGGGTGAGTCTGCCGCTGCGGATCGCCTCGCGCAGGGCCGCCATCAGGGCGGCGCGGCGTCCGCCGGTGGCGGGGAGGTCGAGGTGGAGGTCGTTCCCGGTCGGGTGGGCGGGCTCGGAGGGGTGCGTGCCCCGCGTGTCCGTCATGGTCACGCACCCTACCGGCCGCCTCTCGGCGGCTGCCCCGCCGCCCCACCGCCCCGGGAGAGGGCTACGGCACGACGGTGACCGGCCAGCGGCCGGCCTTCACCAGCCGGACCGCCACCGATCCGATCACCTTGTGCCCGGCCTGCTCGGAGACGCCGACCACCACGGCGTCGGCGCGCAGTTCGTCCGCGAGCTTGGCGAGGCCGGTGTACGGGTCGCCGCGCATGGTCAGGAAGCGCCACTCCACCTTCCACACCTCGCGCACCCGGTGCTCGGCCTCGCGCAGGGCGGTCAGCAGCTCCTCGGCGATCTCCTGGGTGGTCTCCTCCACCGCGGCCCCCGCCAGGGCGGTCGCGGCGCCGAGGATCGGTTGGATGTACGCCACCGCGAGGACGGCGCCCTGCCGGCGGGCCAGTCCGGCGGCGTAGGCGGTGGCGCGCCAGGAGGAGTCCGAGCCGTCCAGGCCCGCCAGGATCACGCCGGGGCCGTCGGTGCCCAGCTCGAAGCCCGCGGGCGCGGCCGCGGGCTCGTGGTCCTCGGCCCCGATCGGCGCCCCCGCCGCGGCGGCCCCTCCGGGAGCGGCGTCCGCCGCCCCACCCGTACCGGCGTCCGCCTCTTCCGCGTCCGCCGTGTCCGCTGCATCGCTCTCGTTGCTCATGGGCCTGAGGCTATGCCCGCCACCGACGGTGACGGCACCGGGCACTCCGCGTGAGGGCTGTGGCCCGGGCCACCCGGGCGGACGGCCGCGGCGGCGGAATCGGCACCGGCGGCTGGCCGACCGTCACGCGCTGTCGACCGTGTGGGCGGCCTCACAGCGGTTCCGGGGCGGGTCCGGAGTGGTGCGGGCCACTTGGGAGGGCTTTTCGATCTTGGAAATGGTGGCAAATCGGGCGAAATCGCCACATTTCCTTGATTCTTACCCCCGGTAACGGGCCTCTGACGTGGCCAAACCTTCGAATCCTTGAAACCACCCCGACCGCCCCCGTAACTTCGAACCCGTTGCACCGAGCGATTCGCTCCGGCCGGGCCGACCGCCCCCGAGCAGAACGGTGCAGGACCACGCGAGTGACGTGTCCCCGAAACCGACGGCCTTCCGAGGGCCTGGTTCCGCGCGCTCGCAGACCCCTCCGAAAGGAACCCCATGACCTTCCGTAACGAGACCGCCGCTGCCACCACCACTGCCACCCCGAAGCGCCGCAACCGCGTCCGGATGGCTCTGATGGCCGGGGCGCTCACCGCCCTGCCGGTGGCCGGCCTCGTCACGGCTACCAGCGCCTCCGCCGCGCCGGCTTCGGTCTGGGACAAGGTCGCCTCCTGTGAGGCGACCGGCAACTGGGCGATCAACTCCGGCAACGGCTTCTACGGCGGCCTGCAGTTCACCCAGAGCACCTGGGCCGCCTTCGGTGGCACCGCCTACGCCCCGCAGGCCCACCAGGCCACCAAGGACCAGCAGATCGCCATCGGCGAGAAGGTCCTGGCTGCCCAGGGCCCGAACGCCTGGCCGGTCTGCTCCGCCAAGGCCGGTCTGACCAAGTAGGACCCCCGCGCCGGGACCGCGCGCACCGAGGCCGCCGCACCCCACCCGGGGTGCGGCGGCCTCGTCGTGCTTCCCGACGGCAGCGGACCTCGGCACGCGTCCGGCGGGGGTTCGGGCGGTCAGTGCTTCATGTAGACGCTGTCCATGAACTCGATGATCTGCTGGTCCGTCAGCCGCTGGCCGTCGCGGTGGCCCATCGCCAGGTCGGCCTCGCTGATCATGCCCACCAGCCGGTCCCCGTCGATCACCGGGATGCGCCGGATCTGGTGCTGCTCCATCTTGCGCAGCACCGCCTCCATGCTGTCCTCGGCGCGCACGCAGTGCAGGTGGCCGGCCAGTTCCATGGCCGTCATCTTGGCCGGGTCCTTGCCCTCCGCGATACATCGCAGCACGATGTCGCGGTCGGTGATGATGCCCTTCAGCTTCTGGTCGTCGCCGCAGATCGGCAGCGCACCCACGTTCTTGTCACGCATCATCCGCGAGGCCTCGGCCAGCGTCTGGTGGGCGCCGATGCACTGGGCGCCGGTGTGCATGATGTCTCGGGCAGTGGTCACGGGGACTCCTTCGTCGGTGGTTCCCCCCGCTGGTCCCCCCGTCTCCCCCGGCGGTGCTCCCGGGCTCCCTCCGGCGGAGCGGAGGCCGGGTGACCGCGTCCTCACCATAAGCAACCCCGTCCTCGCCCGCGACCCCGGCCCGGCGCCGAAAGGCCGGGACGGCCGGTGCGGCCGCAGAGTGGAAGGCGGAACCACCCGTGCTTCCCGAGGAGTGAGCGATCCGTGGACGCCACCGAGACCCCCGCCCCGCAGGTCTGGCCCAACCTGCGCGCCACCGACGCCCGGGCCCTGATCCGCTTCCTGGTCGACGCCTTCGGCTTCCGGGAGGTCGTCACCTACGGCGAGGGCGAATTCGTCGCGCACGCCGAACTCGCCTGGCCCGAGGGCGGCGGCGTGATGCTCGGCTCCGACCGCGAGACTCCCGAGGGCGACGTGCCCTGGCCGAGCAGGCCGGGCGGCTTCACCGCGTACGTGGTCACCGCCGACCCGGACGGCGTGCACGCCCGGGCGGTGGCCGCCGGGGCCCGGATCATCACCGGGCTGTACGAGACCGACCACGGCTCGCGCGACTTCACCGCCGCCGACCCGGAGGGCAACCGCTGGTTCTTCGGCACCTACCCGGGCGCGCCCCGGCCGGCCGCCCGCCCGCGGGGGTGACGCGGTGCGCACGCCGGCGGAGCGCCCGCCCGGGGGCCCCGGAACCGGCGCGGTGGTCGGAGCGGTCGGAGGCGGACCGTGCCGCAGATGACGGTGGACGGGCGCACCCTCGCCCTGTCCCACCTCGACAAGGTCTACTACCCGCGCACCGGCACCCCCAAGGGCGAGGTGCTGCGCTACTACGCCGCCGCGCACACCGCGCTGCTCCCGCACCTGCGCGACCGCCCGGTCTCCTTCCTGCGCTGCCCGGACGGCGTCGAGGCGGAGGTGTTCATCGCCAAGAACCCGCCGCCCGGCACCCCGGACTGGGTGCGCACGGTCGACGTGCCGAGCAACACCGGCGAGCTGCGCCAGGTGGTGCTGGAGAACGGCGCGGCGCTGCTCGCGCTCGCCAACCTGGGCTGCCTGGAACTGCACGTCCCGCAGTGGCACGCGGCCGCGCCGGCCCTCGCCGACCGGCTGGTGCTGGACCTCGACCCCGGCGAGGGCGCGGACGTGCTCACCTGCCGCACGGTCGCGCTGCTGCTGCGCGAGCGGCTCGCGGCGGACGGCCTGACCACCTGGGTGAAGACCTCAGGCTCCAAGGGCCTGCACCTGCTGGTCCCGATCGAGCCCACGCCGAGCGCCCGGGTCTCCGCGTACGCGAAGGCGCTGGCCGCCGCCCTGGAGGCCGAGCGCCCGGAGCTGGTGGTGCACACCATGGCCAAGGCCCGCCGCCGGGACCGGGTGCTGGTCGACTGGTCGCAGAACAACGCCAAGAAGACCACCGCCGCGCCGTACACCCTGCGGGCCCGGCCGCTGCCGACCGTGTCCACCCCGCTGGCCTGGGCGGAGCTCGACGCGGCCGCCGACGAACGGGACCTGGTCTTCACGCTCGCCGAGGTGCCCGGCCGGCTCGCCGCGCACGGCGACCTGCTCGCCCCGCTGCTGGACCCCGGGCGGGCCAGGCCGCTGCCGTCCGTGCCCTCGGCGGCCGGAGCGGACCCGGCCGAACCGGCCGAACCGGAACCGACCGGACCGAGGACCGCCGGGCGGAGGGCCGCCGGACCGAAGACCGCCGGGCGAAGGGCCGCCGGGCGGAGGGCCACCGGACCGGAACCACCGGCGCGCCAGGTGCTGCACCCGCCCGTCGAGGTGATGCGCCCGGCCGCCGTGACCTCCGTCCCGCCCGCTGACGGCCTGGGCGGCGGAGGCGTGCAGTACGAGCTGAAGCTGGACGGCTTCCGCTGCGTCGCCTTCGCCCGGGGCGAGCGGCCCGCGTACCTCCAGTCCCGCAGCGGCCGCGACCTCGCCCCCGAGTTCCCGCCGATCGCCGCCGCCGTCGCCCGGCTGCCGGAGGGGCTGGTCCTGGACGCCGAACTGGTCGCCTGGCGCGACGGCCGGTTCGCCTTCGGCGAGTTGCTGCACACCCGCCAGGCCAGGGCCGCCGCCCCCGAGGTGGCGCTCGGCCTGATCGCCTTCGACGTGCTGGCGCTGCCCGGCCGCGACGTCCGCCGGCTGCCGCTCACCGACCGCCGCCGGTTGCTGCTCGCGGCGCTCGCCGACGTCCCGCCGCCGGTCCAGCCGGTCATGGCCACCACGGACCGGGCGGAGGCGCTGGAGTGGATGGAGCGGCTCGCGGACACCGGAGTGGAGGGCCTGGTCTGCAAGGCCGCCGCCGCCCCCTACCGCCCGCGCGGCGCCGGCCGCGTCTGGGTCAAGTACCGCCGCAGCGACACCCTCGACGCCACCGTCCGCGCCGTCACCGGCCCGGCCGCCCACCCGCACGCGCTGGTCCTCCAGCTCGACGACGGCCGGGTGTTCCTGACCACCCCGCGGCTCACCCCGGTCCGGTCCCGCGAGGTCGCCGAGGTCGTCCGCCCGCTGCTCGGCCCGCCCTCCACCGACCCCGACCACGGCCCGGTCCACCCGCTGACCTCCCCGCTCAGGGCCGAACTCACCCTCACCGGCCGGCCGCCCACCGCCACCTTCGTCCGCCTCCGGGGCGACTGACCACCGGCTCGCCCCCGCCCCCGCTCACCCCCGCCGCTTCGCCGTCACATGGGCGAACTCCGTCACGAAGGCGTCGTCGAACAGCGGCAGGTCGCCGGGCTTGCGGCTGGTGACGAGCGGACCGGGGCCGTCGTGGCAGACGTGCACCGGCTCGTCCACCCACTGCGCGCCGGCGTTCACCAGGTCGGTGCGCAAACTGGGCCAGGAGGTGAGGGTGCGGCCGCGCACCGCGTCGGCCTCGATGAGCGTCCAGGCCGCGTGGCAGATCGCCGCGACCGGCCGGCCGGCGGCGCAGCAGGCGTGCACGAAGGCGACCGCCGGGCGGTCCAGGCGCAGCCGGTCGGGGTTGGCGACGCCGCCGGGGAGGACCAGCCCGTCGTAGTCGGCCGGGTCGGCGTCGGCGACCAAGGCGTCCACGGCGAAGGTGTCGCCCGCGGCGCGGTGCCGGACGGCCTGGACCCGGCCCGCGGCCGTGGACAGCAGCCGCGGGGTGCCGCCGGACTCGGCGACCGCCTGCCACGGGTCGGTCAGTTCGACCTGCTCGGCCCCGTACGGCGCGACCAGGAAGGCGATCGTCCGGCCGGTGAGCGTGGTGGAGGGCCAGCCCATGGCGCCCTCGCTCAGCGCGGGTGCGGGGTGGTCAGGTCGACGGCCGCGGGCGGGGCGGAACTCAGCCGGGCGCGCGGGCAGTCGAGGTGGACGGTGCGGTCGAGGTGGTCGAGCCGGGCGACCAGTCCGGTCGGGACGAGCACCCGGGTGCCCGGCACCCAGGGCTCGGCGTCGACCAGCAGGTGGTCCCCGGTGTCCTGTTCGACCCGGCCGACCGGGCCGTCGGTGGCGCGCACCTCGTACCCGACCAGCGTGAGGTCGGCGGCGGGATGGGAGCCCGGACGGTGCTCCCACAGGTCGGTGGTCATCACGCTCACGCCTCCGGACGGTCCCATGGGCGCCGCTCGCGGCGCTCCCGACGTTCCCTGGCCTCCGCCGGGTCGATCAGTCCGCCGTCGCCGCGGGCCGTGCGCCGGCGGCGCAGCAGCTCGGAGGCGGCGACCGCGGCCGCCACCGTGGCCGCCCAGACCACGCCGAGCGCGGCCAGCACCGCGGGGGCGGGTGTCCGTACGCCCACGCCGAGGCAGATCGCCGTCATCACCAGGGCGGTCAGCACGACCCCCGCCGAGATCCTGCGCCCCACCGCGCGGAGCACGCCCCGGACCCGACCGGGCGGCTTGGCGCCCATCGTGCTCAGCTTGCGGTCGAGCCGTGTGTCCTGGCGCAGATCGGACTCGATCTCCTCGAGGAGCCGCCGCTCCCATCCGCTCAACGCGGGTCCGTCCATCTCGGTCACCTCCGACACTTCGGGTGACGTGCTCGCACCCGGCGGTTGCCCGGTGCGAACCGGCGCTAACCGTTCCGGGCACCGCCTGTTCCGGCGCCCACGGGCCCGAAGGCCCGGGGGCGCGCGAGCAGGCTGTCGTCCAGGACGCTCAACAGGGCGGCGGCGTCGCGGTGGACCTCGACCGCGCCCGCCGCCCGCAGCTGCGGGCCGGTGTCGCGGCCGGCCGCCAGGGCGACGCACGGCACCCAGGCCCGCCGCGCCGCCCGCACCTCGCGCACGCTCCCGGCGACGGCCACGGCGTGCCAGGGCCTGCCGTCCACCAGGTCCAGCGCGGCCCGCACCGGGTCGTCCCCGGGATCGGCCACGGTCAGTGCCGGGGCACCGGCCGGCCCCGGGCCGGTCAGCACCACCGTCCACCCCCGGGCGGCGCACTCGTGCAGCAACTCGGCACCGCCGGGCAGCGCGGGCTGCCACCAGTCGGTACCGAAGAGGGCCGCCGAGACCACCGTCATGACCACCGCTTCCGTTCGCGGGCGACACGCCGAACGTTCCCTTCCAGGTTAGGTCGTTCCCGGGCCGCGCGCGCAGCCTGCGCCGGGGCCGGAAAAGGGAGTGGTCACGGATGATCCCCAGGCCCTAGGGTGTCGCCCCGTCACATTGGTCCAGTCCAGGAGCCCGTTCCCCGATGTCCTCGCCCGCCGTGTACCGCTCGCCGAGACCCACCGCCACCGTCTCCACCGTCCTGCTCGCCGTGGCCGGCGCCGCGACGCTCGCCTCCCTCGGCACGGGCTTCCGCCTGTACCTGGAGGCCGGCGAGCTCGCCGACGACGTCGAAGCCGACGGATCCGCGCTGACGGACGCGGCGCAGCTCTACGAGGGCGTCGGCCTCCTCCAGGTGGTGGCCCTGGCCGCCTCCGCGATCGCCTTCCTCGTCTGGTTCTACCGGGTGCGGGTGAACGCCGAGGTCTTCGACCCGCACGGGCACCGGTTCCGGCGCGGCTGGGCGATCGGCGGCTGGTTCACCCCCGTGGTCGCCCTCTGGTTCCCGCGGCAGATCGCGGGCGACATCTGGCAGGCCACCGCCCGGCCGGACGCCTCGGGGATCCGCATGCGGCTCCCACAGACGCTGCTCACCCTCTGGTGGATCACCTTCTGGCTCTCCAACGCGGCCGACCGGTTCGGCAACCACTACCTCGGTACGAGCGCGGCGCAGTACGCGGACGGCTACCAGGAGGCCGTCGGCTGGCTGCTGATCGCCGACCTGCTGTCCGTGGTGGCTTCGGTCTTCGCCGTCCTGGTCGTCCAGCGGCTGACGGCCATGCAGGAGGAGCGTTTCACCGAGTCCGCCACCCCGGTGTTCGGCGGGGTCCACGGCGGGACGGTATGGAGCTGAGCCCACCTGGAGGAGGGCTCCCGCCGGGGAGCCCTCAGTCCGTGAACGGGTCGGAGGCCAGCCGGGCGTGCAGGTGCTCGTCCACGTAGACGCCCCCGTCGTAGGTGTAGGAGCCGCGCAGGGTGCCCTCGTACGGGAAGCCGGCCCGCACCGCGACCCGGCAGGAGTCCTCGTTGGCGACGGCGTGGTACAGCTCGATGCGGCGGACGCCGGCGTGCTCCACCGCCCAGCGGGTGACGGCGGTGGTGGCCCGGCTGGCCAGGCCCCGGCCGCGGGCGGCGGCGAGCAGCCAGTAGCCGATCATGGCCACTCCGTCGTCCCGGTTGGTCCACCCCAGGTAGGCGTTGCCGCAGAGGCTGCCGTCGGCGGCGTCGACGATGGCGAAGGGGGCCGCGGTGCCGTCGGCCCAGTACTGTTCGCAACGGGCGAGGTAGGTCTCGACGACGACCTGGCCGGTGGCGCTGAGCGGGCTCCAGCGGGCGACGGCCGGGTCCGCCGCGGCGGCGGTCAGGGCGGGCCCGATGCCGCCGGGCACGTCGAGGTCGGGCCCCCACGGGCGCAGCAGGGCGTCGCCGAGGTCGAGGACGGTGGGGCGGAAGACGCGGCGGTCGGTGTCCGGATCGCTGATGGTCATCCCGTCTTCCTATCCCCACGTCTCCCGGGCCCGCCAACGAATTTCCCGGCGCCCGGGCGGGCGCGGCGGCGTCCGGTCGGCCACCGGGCGCCGCCGGGCGGGCGGGGCGGGCGGGGCGGGGTCAGATCCGGGCCAGGTAGCCGTTCTCCACCAGCCAGAGCACGTTCAGCTTGGCCGGGCCGCCGGGCAGCAGGGTGCCGTCGAGCTGGTACTGCAGGCCCCAGCCGGGCTGGTTGAACCAGGGCGCGATCGGGCCCGCGTGCACGGTGAAGGCCTTGACGACCTTGTAGTCGTGGTAGTTGCAGGCGGCCGGCGGGTTGCCGTCCAGGCTCTGCGGCGGGAGCGCCCGGTTGGCGTAGGGCAGGCCCTCGGGGGCGAGGTAGGCGCCGTACTCGCTGCCGTAGCGGTCGATGTTCTGGTTCGGGTGGAGCGTGAGGTCGAACTCGATCGGGCTGCCGTCGGGCAGGGTGGCGTAGCCGTCGGCCGGCGGGTATATCCAGCCGCCCTTGCCGCCGTTGCCGGCCGGGTCGTAGTACTCGGCCAGGAAGTCCTGCTCGCCGGCGCCGCCGGTGCGCTGGTAGCCGGCGAGCTGGCGGCCGACCGGTCCGGTGGTCGGGAGGTCGGCGGGGCCGAGGCGGGCGTCGTCGTGGCGGAAGGCCGCGGAGCACTGGTCGGATGGGGTGGCCGCGGGGGCCGCGACGGCGGCGGGGGTGCTCACGGCGGTGAGGGCGGCGGCCGCGGCGAGCGGCGCGACGAGCAGGCGAAGGCGAAGGCGCACGGTGTCTCCGTCGAACGGGTCAGCGGTCGAGAAAGGAGCCACGGAGGGGCGTTGTGCTCACCCTGCGTGGCTGGTTCGACACCAGGCAATCGGATCATCTGATCATTCGTCAACATGATCAGAACAATTGCGCGTTCGACTCTGCGGATTCGGCCGAAGCCGGGACACCGGGACCGCCCGTCCGCGAGGATGGGCGGTCCCGGTGCCGCCGGATCACCGCCCCGGGGCGACCTTGCCGAGCAGGTGGAGCAGCCGGTCCAGGGCGTCCTTGGAATTGGGCTCGGTCAGGTTGACCATCAGCCGGAACGCCACCTTCAGCAGCGCCGGGTGGCCGAGCCCGGCGGCTCCGGCCGCGCCGAGCAGCTTCCGCCGGCCCAGCAGGTCGGCGGCCACGCGGCCGAGCGCGAAGTAGCCCGCGTAGGCGGAGCGCAGCGCCTGGGGGTAGGCGCGCAGGGCGAGATCGCGGCCGCGGTCGGTGCGGCGGGCGAGGGCCTGGACGATGGTCTCGGCGGCGAAGCGGCCGGACTCCATCGCGTACGCGATGCCCTCGCCGGTGCCCGGGCTGACCGTGCCGCCCGCGTCGCCGACCAGCAGCAGGCCGTCGGCGTAGTGCGGCTGCCGGTTGAGGCCCATCGGCAGGGCGGCGCCGCGGATCGGCTCGGTGACCGCGTCGGGGGTGTAGCCGTACTCCGGGGGCAGGCCGTCGCACCAGCGGCGCAGCAGCTCCCGCCAGTCCACCTCGGTCCTGGCGGTGTCGAGGACGCCGAGGCCGACGTTGGCGGTGCCGTCGCCCATGCCGAACACCCAGGCGTAGCCCGGCAGCAGACGCCGGGCCGGGTCGTTGGGGTCGCGCAGGTCGAGCCAGGCCTCCAGGTAGCGGTCGTCGTGGCGCGGGGTGGTGAAGTACGTCCGGTAGGCGACGCCCATCGCGCGGTCGGTGCGGCGGTAGCGCCGCATCGCCACCGACAGCCGGGTGGAGTTGCCGTCGGCGGCGACGACGATCGGGGCCCGGTAGGCGGCCGTCCGGCGCTCCTCCCCCAGTTTGGCGGTGACGCCGGTGATCCGGCCGGTCCGCTCGTCCAGCAACGGGCCCGTCACATTGGCGCGTTCGATCACCCGGGCACCGGCCGCGGCGGCCTTGCGGGCGAGCAGTTCGTCGAAGTCGGCGCGGCGGCGGACCAGTCCGTACCCGGGATAGGCGGAGAGCTCGGGCCAGTCGAACTCCAGCGAGCGGTGCCCGGCGATCAGCCGCAGGCCCCGGTTGTGCAGCCAGCCGGCCTCCTCGGAGACGTCGATGCCGAGGTCGGTCAACTGCTTGACGGCGCGCGGGGTGAGGCCGTCGCCGCAGACCTTCTCGCGCGGGAAGGCGGACTTCTCCAGCAGCAGGACGCCCAGTCCGGCCCGGGCGAGGTGGGCGGCGGCGGTGGAGCCGGCCGGCCCG
This sequence comes from Kitasatospora sp. NPDC096204, assembly GCF_044763205.1. Lineage (NCBI taxonomy): Bacteria > Bacillati > Actinomycetota > Actinomycetes > Kitasatosporales > Streptomycetaceae > Kitasatospora > Kitasatospora sp. NPDC096204. Next base: position 19,457 of record NZ_JBIWFT010000045.1, on the reverse strand, counting down.
GCGCCGACCACGATGACGTCGGCGCTCTCCGCGGGGGCGCCGGCCCCCTCGCCGCCCCGGACGGCGTCCTCGTCCCCGTCCTCGCCCCTGACGGCCTGCTCGCCCTCGACGGTCTCCTCGGGCCGGACGGTCTGCTCTGGGCCGGGCATCGCACTCTCCCACGGGTCGGATCGGCTGTTCACACGACAAGGTCCTCGGACTGGGCGGTTCCGGACGGACGATAGAGAACCCCGGCACCCGCCCGCCGCCCCGACACGCAGGCCGCCGCCCCGGACCGGTCAATACCGGCCACCGCGGGCTCGCGGGTTCACCCGCCGGGCCGGGGCCCGGGGTTGACCGCTCGACCGGCTCTGACACCGGTGAAATGATCACAACCAGGTAATCAGATCGTTGTAATGAACTAGTCGGACCAATCGCCGTTAGCGATGCATTTCGGCCAAACCTCCCTTGCGTCACGTTTCCCGCTGCGGGGACTGTTGTGCCCCTCCCGTCGCACGGCACCGGCTCCCCGCCGAACGGCGACGGAGGCTCTCTCCCACCGCGCGGGCCCGTCCCGGCCCGGCCGTACCCGATGGAACCCTGATGCACCTCCGCTCCACCGCCGCGCGCTCCCTGGTGGCCGTCCCGACCGCCGCCGCGCTCATGCTGCTCGCCCCCGCCGCGTACGCCGCCGCGGGCGGCAAGGGCGGCGCCCCCGGCAACAACGGCACCGTCAAGATCCACGACGCCGCCACCGGACAGGAGGACGTGCGCAACGAGCCCAAGGTCTGCACCTTCTACCTGGACTCCTTCGGCTTCGACGCCAACCAGGACGTGATCTGGGCGATCGCCACCGTCGGCCCCAAGGGCGAGACCCTCGCCGCGTACGGGGACATCCCGGTCGACCCGCACGGGCACGTGCGGACCGAGGACATCCACCTGCCGGACGGCCACTACAAGCTCTACTGGCAGTCGGTCGAGCTGGTGAACGGTCAGCTGCCGGAGAACGCCGAGCTCAACAAGCCCAAGCACAAGGTCTTCAAGGTCGACTGCGGCGGCCAGAGCCCGACGCCGACCGGCAAGCCCTCGCCGACCGTGACGCCGACCCCGGTGAAGACGCCGTCGACCGGCCCGACCACTGTTCCCTCGCAGAGCCCGTCCACGCCGGCGACGACGCCCGCCACGACCCCGGCCCCGACCACCCCGCCGGCCTCGGCCTCGGCCTCGCCGAGCGCGAGCGCGAGCACGAAGCCCGCCGAGACCCCGAGCACCACCCCGAAGCCGCTGCCGCCGACCACCACCCCGACCAGCCCGGCGGCCACCACCCCGGCCACCACCCCGGCGACCGGGGAGCCCACCGAGGAGCCCACGACCGCGCCCAGCGGTGCCCCGAGCCCGGCTCCGTCGAGCACGCCGACCGGCACCGTGCCGGTGCACAAGCCGTCCACCGAGACCCCGGTCAACCCGGAGCAGCCGCTGATCAAGCCGGACAAGGTCAGCGTGCCCACCCCGATCCCCGGCGCCGCCACGGACGGCAAGAAGCTGGCCACCACCGGTAGCGACGGCACCCTGCTCTACGCGGGCGCCGGCACCGTGCTGCTGCTGGGCGGTGCGGGCGCCGTGGTCTACGCCCGCCGTCGCCGCACCAGCTCCTGAGCTGACCCGCCCGGGGCCTCCCGGGCGACGCGCCGCGACCGAGCCGCGGCGCCACTGAGCCCCTGGCCCGCGGACAGCCGCGGACCAGGGGCTCCCTGCCGTTCCACGGAGCGCACTCCTCGGGGGCCTGACGCGGCACGGGACTCGACCGCGGGGTCGGCGGCGACGGGACCGGCCCGCTCTTCGCTGAGCCCGTCGGGTGTTCGCACCGGTCGATCGAGTGGTCCGGATTCCTCACGGGCGTGCGCACCGCTGGTCCCCGGAACCATGTGGCGTCTTGGACCGCACCCGGTGCCGGCGCTCTCCCGAAGGATCCGAATGGCCACTAGACGGCACGTTCTCAAGGCCGCGATCGCCGGCGGAACCATGCTCCTCCCGGCCTGGCTCGCCTCGTCGCGCGCCATGGCGGCAGCCATGGGACGCAGCCTCGATCCGACGACCATCGACAAGTACGTCACCGAACTCACCATCCCCCCGGTCATGCCCAGGGTCGCCCAGGACGGGAGGAGGCCCCTCGATCACTACACGATCGGTGTCCGACAGTTCCGACAGCAGATCCTTCCCCCCGGATCACCGGCCACGACCGTGTGGGGATACGGGTCGACCCGGCATCCGGGCACGTTCCACTCCCCGGCCTTCACCATCGAGGCCGACTTCGACCGGGCCGTGCGCGTCGAGTGGGTCAACCAACTGGTCGACCGCCGCGGACACCACCTGCCGCACCTGCTGCCCGTGGACCCCACGCTCCACTGGGCCAACCCGCCGGGCGGAATCGCCGGACGTGACTCGCGGCCCACCTTCACGTCGACGCCCGGCCCCTACCCGGGCCCGGTTCCCCTCGTGACCCACCTGCACGGCGGGCACAACGCCGAGGAGAGCGACGGCTACCCCGAGGCGTGGTACCTGCCGCAGGCGTCCGACACCCCCGGGGAGTACGCGCGCGTGGGGTCCTTCTACGAGGAGTTCAGGGAGAAGTTCGCGGAGGAGTTCGGCGCGCGCTGGAGCCCGGGCAGCGCGGTGTTCCAGTACGCCAACCGCGACCGAGCGGCCACCTTCTGGTTCCACGACCACGCGCTCGGAATCACCCGGCTGAACGTCTACGCCGGACTGGCCGGCTTCTACCTCCTGCGCGGCGGCCCCGCCGACCTCCCGCAAGGCGTGCTCCCGGGACCGGCTCCCGGCCCCGGCGACCCACCGGGGAAGCGCTACTACGAGATCCCGGTCGTCATCCAGGACCGATCGTTCAACGGTGACGGCAGCCTCTTCTACCCGTCGAGCCGCGCGTTCTTCGACGGGTTCGAGGGACCGTACGTCCCGGGCAGCGACATCTCGCCGATCTGGGTTCCGGAGTTCATGGGCGACACGATGGTGACGAACGGCTCGACCTGGCCCGTTCTTCCGGTCGAGCCGCGCCGTTACCGCCTCCGGTTGCTCAACGGCTGCAACGCGCGCTTCCTGATCCTGAAGATCGTCACCGACCCGCTCGCCGCGCGGCCGGTGCCCCCGGCGCTGCCCTTCTGGCAGATCGGTTCGGAGGGCGGCTTCCTGCCCGCACCGGTACGGCGCGACGAACTGCTCGTCGCCCCGGCGGAACGGGCCGACGTCGTCGTCGACTTCACGTCGGTTCCGGTCGGCACCGAGCTGTACCTCATCAACGAGGGCCCCGACAGGGCGTTCGGCGGCGGCTCGGCGGGCACGGACTTCACGCCGGCCGATCCCTCGACCACCGGACAGGTCATGAAGTTCACGGTGCGACCGCTCGCCTCGCCCGACACGAGCGTGCCTCCCGAACACCTCACCCTCCCCCCGCTCGCCCCCCTGGGCCCGGCCACCCGCACCCGACTCGTCGGCCTGGTCGAGGAGGACTCCGCGGTCCTGCCGGGCACCGGACCGCGTGCGGTGATGCTCGCCACTCTGGACGAGCGCGGCACCCCGGTCCCCGCGGGCTGGGGCGATCCCGTCACGGAGAACCCGGCACTGGGAACCACCGAGATCTGGGAGATCCACAACGCCACGAAGGACGCCCACCCGATCCACGTCCACGAGGTCCAGTTCCAGATCGTCGACCGGCAGGAGGCCGGACACGACGCCAGACCGCCGGAGCCCTGGGAGAACGGCTTCAAGGACACGGTGATCGCGTATCCGCGCGCCGTCACCCGCATCAAGATGACCTTCGGCCAAGCGGGCCGGTACGTGTGGCACTGCCACATGCTCGACCACGAGGACAACGAGATGATGCGGCCGTACCGCGTCACCTCGACTTGACCCGCCGCCGCGGCCACGAGCAGCCGCTGCGGACGGGCGACGCGCCGTGACCGGGGGCCCCGGCGCCACTGAGCCCCTGGCCCGCGAGCAGCTACGGGACCAGGGGCTCCCTGCCGTTCCACGGTGCGCACCCCCTCGGGGGTTCACCGGCGGTCGCACCGGGTTCGACGAGGGGCCCGGCCCCGGGGGCGGGCCGGGCCCTCACCCGGAAACACGGCCGCCGCCCCTCCCCTGGTTCACCACGAGCCCCACCGGCCCCACCGACCCCACCCGACCGGACCGCGCCCGGCCCGGCCCCGGGAACGCCGGAAGCCCCTGGCCGCACGGGGGACGACCAGGGGCTTCCGAACACGACTACGGCCGGCGGGCCCTCACGGGTTCAACGCCAGCACCACGTACCCCGCCAGCACCGCCAGGTGCACCGCGCCCTGGAGCGGAGTCGCCCGGCGCGGGATGACGGTGAGGGTGAGCAGCACGATCGTCAGGGTCAGCAGCACCATGTGCGCCGGGCCGAGGCCGAGGACGAGCGGGCCGGAGAGCCAACTGGAGGCGATCGCGACCGCCGGGATGGTCAGACCGATGCTGGCGAGCGCCGAACCGAGGGCGAGGTTGAGGCTGGTCTGCACCCGGTTGCGGACGGCCGCGCGCAGCGCCGCGATGGTCTCCGGCAGCAGCACCATCATGGCGATCACCACGCCGACCACGGCGTGCGGGAGGCCGGCGTCGTCCACCGCCTTCTCGATGGTCGGCGACACGCCCTTGGCCAGGCCCACCACCGACACCAGGGCGACGGCCAGCATCAGCAGGCTGATGCCGGCGGCCCGGATGGTGGGCGGGAAGGCGTGCTCCTCCTCGTCCAGCACCCGGCCCTCGGGGGTGACGGGCAGGAAGTAGTCCCGGTGCCGGACGGTCTGGGTGGCGACGAACAGCCCGTAGACCACCAGCGAGGCGGTGGCCGCGAAGGTGAGCTGGGTGGTCGAGAACTGCGGGCCGGGCGAGCTGGTGGTGAAGGTCGGCAGGACGAGGCTGAGGGTCGCGAGGGTGGCGATGCAGGCGAGCGCGGCGCCGGTGCCCTCGGCGTTGAAGACGGCGGTCCGGTACTTGACGGCGGCGACCAGGATGGACAGTCCCAGGATGCCGTTGCAGGTGATCATCACGGCGGCGAAGACGGTGTCCCTGGCCAGGGTGGAGGACTTGTCCCCGCCGTCGGCCATCAGCGTCACGATCAGCGCGACCTCGATCACGGTGACCGCCACCGCCAGGACGAGCGATCCGAAGGGCTCCCCCGACCAGTGCGCGATGACCTCGGCGTGGTGCACGGCGGACAGCACGGCGCCCACCAGGAAGCAGGCGACCACCGCCACCACCCAGCCGGGCAGCTCCTCGTGCCAGGTCAGGACAAGGACGAGGAACGACACCACCGGAATGACGACGGTCCATTGCGCGGCAACGGCACGGAGCTTCGTGATCATGCCGCCGAGGATCCCAGACCGGAGGCCCGTCACCCGGGTGCCCGCGCCGGGATACGTATGGATGTGGCATAACTCATCCCGTTTTGTCGCTCACCCACCGTAGTCATGAAGATACTGAAGCACCTTGTCGACATGGTGCCGAAGCCGTTCGGGGACCGCCCCGGCGGCGGCCACGGTCTTGTCGCTGGTCCGGCACGCCGCCGCGACCAGGGCGGGCAGGTCGCGGGTGAGACCGTGGCCCTTCATCTGCTGGTCGAGCCGGCAGGCGTACTTGCCCATCGCGGCGATCGCGTCGCCCGGGTCCCCGTACGACTTCGGGCCGGCGTGGGTGCCGGCCTTGCCCCAGGCCTCGAAGACCGAGGGCGTCCACATCGCGATGCCGTACTCGCCGGTCTCCGGGCGGGCGGCGTTCGGGTCGAAGCCGCTCTCGGCCTTCAGCACGGCGGCCGGCAGCACCGGGGTGACCTCCGGCTCGGGACAGCGCCGCGCCGCCATCTCGGGCTCCGGGGCGGGAAGTTGCACGATGACCGTGTCCACCCGGCACCTCCGTGGGATCGGCTCGATGGCATCCGTCCCATTCGCCCCGAAGGCGAACCCGCCACCCGGACGGGTGAGGGCGCTCACGAACTGATCGCCCGTCAGGACGGGAGTTGTCCATGTGCTGAACGAATGCCGAATGGTTGCAGGATGTAGTTGAACGGTCACCATGAGTGTGATGCAACGCACACGCGCGACGTCCATGATGTATGCAAGACTCATCTCAAGGAGTGAGATTCCCTTAATTTCCAAGGAGGTTCGCATCATGCGCGCTCGGATCGCAGCTGTGGCAATGGCAGCGGCAGGGATCACCGCCCTGGCCGCGGCTCCGGCGATAGCCGCCACCACCACGACCGGAACCGACGCCGCGGTCTGCGCCTCGGTGCTCAACCGGCCCTGCGTCTCGCACCAGGCCGACGGCGAGGGCATCGTGGGCGTCGCCCAGGTCAGCGCGGACCCGGGTCAGTTGACGATGGTTCGGGTGGACATCCGCACCCAGTCCGCCTGGGGCAGCCCGTGGGAGACGATCGCCACCGCGACCACCGTGCAGTTCGGCTCCGCCAAGGCGGTCACCCCGCGGGTCACCGCGACCGCCCCGCGCGTGATCTGCGCGACCGCCGGCCCCGCGCTGGACGTCACCAAGCAGACCACCACCTGTACCAACCCGTTCTGACCGCGGGGCCGCCGAGGCACCGCACCCGCCACCCCCACGCCGTCCGTACGACCGGGCAGCCGTCCGGACGACCCGGGAGCGGGAAGCAGTGAACAGCAGGGCCACCGGGGCCGGTCGGCCGGGACCTCCCCTCCCGGCCGGCCGGCCCCCACCGTTCCCACCAGGCAGAAGGCGCGGCAGTCGGAAGATCACCCGAGACCGGACCCGGGTGGACCTGGGGCACCCCCACACGGCAAACTGGTCTAGACCTTGGAGGTCTAGACCTCAGACTCGCCTCAGAACGGTGGACCCAGTATGGAAATCGTGATCGTCCCTGACGCCCGTGCGGCCGGCGAACTCATCGCCGCGGCGATCACCGATCTGCTGACCGACAAGCCCGAGGCCCTGCTCGGCGTGGCGACCGGCTCGACGCCACTGCCGATCTACCAGGCCCTGGCCGAGCGGGTCCGCGACGGCCGGCTGGACGCCGGGAAGGCGCGCATCTGCCAGCTGGACGAGTACGTCGGCCTGCCCGCCGGCCACCCGGAGTCCTACCGCTCGGTGGTGCTGCGCGAGGTCGTGGAGCCGCTCGGCCTGACCGAGGAGTCCTTCCTGGGCCCGGACGGCAACGCGTCCGACATCGCCGCGGCGGCCACCGCCTACGACCGCGCGCTCGCCGAGGCCGGCGGCGTCGACCTCCAGCTGCTCGGCATCGGCACGGACGGCCACATCGGCTTCAACGAGCCCTGCTCCTCGCTCTCCTCCCGGACCCGGATCAAGACCCTCACCCGGCAGACCCGCGAGGACAACGCCCGCTTCTTCGACAGCATCGACCAGGTCCCGCACCACGTCATCACCCAGGGCATCGGCACCATCCTGGAGGCCCGCCACCTGGTCCTGCTGGCCACCGGCGAGGCCAAGGCCGAGGCCGTCGCGCTCTCCGTCGAGGGCCCGCTGTCCGCGGCCGTCCCCGCCTCCGCGCTCCAGCTGCACCCGCACGCCACCGTGGTGGTGGACGAGGCCGCCGCCTCCCGCCTCAAGCTCGCCGACTACTTCCGCGACACCTACGCGGCCAAGCCGGTCTGGCAGAAGCTCTGAGCGTTCCTCTGAGCGTTCCGACGACTCTGGGCGTTCTGACGACTCTGGGCGTTCTGACGACTCTGGGCGTTCCGACGCCGTGACGGCCGGGACGCAGCGGGCCCCGCCGAAAGGTTTCGGCGGGGCCCGCTGCGGCTGCCCGTACGCGGTCGGCGGGCGCTACTTGCAGGTGACCAGCAGACCGAGGACGGCGCTGCAGCTGCGGGTGGCCCGGCTGGTGGCGGGCGACGGGTCGGCGGGCACCCCGGCGGTGCGGGCCACGGTGACGTCCCAGCTGCGGAGCAGCGAGAACAGGCCGACCGTGATCGAGAAGTGCCGGGTGGTGCTCGCGCCCTTGGCCAGCGGCGCGGTCAGCGCGCAACCGAGCTTCCCGCCCGTGACCGTGCAGTCGCCGGAGGTCGCGCTCAGCCCGGCGGGCAGGTCGGCGGCGACGGTGGCCGTGGTCACCGGGTCGGGGCCCTGGCCGGTGAGGGTGACGGTGTAGTCGACCCGGCTGGAGAGCAGCCCGGTCACCGGGGTCGCGGTGAGGGCGACGCCCAGGTGGGCGGCGGGGGCGGTGTAGGTGAAGCGGTCGGCGGCGACGACCGCGCTGGTGCCGCCGGGCGCGGTGACCCGGACGTCCACCGGCCCGGTGACGGTGGTGGCGGGGGCGGTCGCGGTGCAGCCGGCCTTGGTGCAGCTGAAGGAGGTGGCGGCGCCGGCCGCACCGAAGGTCACGCCGGTGGCGCCGGCCAGGTCGGTCCCGGTGATGGTCACCGTGGTGCCGCCCAGCCCGGAGCCGCCGTTCGGGCTGATCGCGGTCACGTCCGGCACCGGGAGCGGGAAGTTCACCACGTCGACGGCGTTGCCGGTGAAGTCGGCGAGGTAGCCGTGCCGCCCGTCGGCGGTCAGGGCCAGGCTGTACGGGCTCGCGCCCACCGGGACGGTCGCGGTGACCGTCCGGCTCGCGGTGTCCACCACGCTGAGGGTGTTGTCGGCGTAGTTGGAGACGTAGGCCGCCGAGCCGTCCGGGGAGAGGGCCACGGCGTAGGGGCCGGACCCGACCGCGACGGTGCCGAGGACCGTGCCGGCCGCGGTGTCGATCACCGCGGCGGTGGCGTCGTCGCCGTCGGCGGCCCACAGCCGGGTGCCGTCCGGGCTGAGCGCGAGGCCGAAGGCGCTGTGGCCGACCGGGACGGTCCCGCTCACCGTGCCGGTCGCGGTGTCGACCACGGTGACCGCCTTGGCGCCGGAGGCGGCGACGTACAGCCGGGTGCCGTCCGCGGAGACGGCCAGTCCGTGCGGTTCGGCGCCGACCGGGACGGTCGCGGTCACGGTGGCGGACGACGTGTCCAGCACGCTCACGGTGCCGGCGCCGGCGTTGCTCACGTAGGCGCGGGTGCCGTCCGGGGAGAGGGCGAGGCCCCAGGGCTGGGCGCCGACCGGGACGGTCGCGGTGACGGTGTCGGTGGTGGTGTCCACGACGCTGACGGTGTTGTCCAGGTGGTGCGTCAGGTAGGCCCGGTGCCCGTCGGGCGACACGGCCACGGCATAGGAGCCCGTCCCCGCGGTGAAGGTCCCGGACACGGTGTTGCTCGCGGTGTCCAGCACGCTCACCGCGCCGCCGCTCTGGCTGGTCACGTAGGCGTGGCCGCCGTCCGGCGTCAGCGCGACGCCCGCCGGGTACGGCGCCACCGCCACGTGGGCGGCGACACTCGGCGGCGGCGTGACGGCCTCGGCCGTCGCGGGCAGCGCCAGCAGCGCGGCCGTGGTCGCGGTTATCGCGGCCACGGCCGTCCGGGTACGACGGGGTGTGCGGGCTGTTCTCACGGGTCTCTCCAGCTGCTCGGCGGTACGAACGGTGCGGATGTGGTGGCGTTCGGAGCCGGGGGGAAGCGTAAGAGCCGCCCTGACATTCCGTCAGGGAGTGACTACTAATGTCGCCAACTGTTCAGATTCGATCGCAGGTGCCCCCTCGTACCGGCGCCGAGTGACTCCTCGAACCCGCGTGACGAGGGTCTCGATCGAAGTCGTGCAGAAAATTGGAGTTGGAGAGTCGCATTCGATAGCGTTTCGAACGTGAGGCTGACCAAGAGCACCGACATCGCCCTGCGGATCGCCATGCGACTGGCCGTCCTGGGCGAGGGCGACACCCCGACCACCCGCGAGGTGGCCGAGTCGGTCGGTGTGCCGTACACCCACGCGGCGAAGGTGGTCAGCCGGCTCCAGCACCTGGGGGTGGTGGAGGCCCGACGCGGTCGCGGCGGCGGGCTGATGCTCACCTTCGCCGGGCGGACCGGTTCGCTCGGACTGCTGCTGCGGGAGCTGGAGGGGGTCGGCGACGTGGTCGGCTGCGAGGACGACCCGCCGTGTCCGCTGCGGGCCGCGTGCCGGCTGCGCGGGGCGCTGCGGAACGCCCAGGAGGCGTTCTTCGCGGCGCTCGACCACCTCTCCGTCGCCGATCTGGTGGCCTCCCCCACCGGTCCGGTCCTGCTCAGCCTGACCACCGCACCCACCCCACCCACCGGGACCGCCGGACCCACCGGCTGATCAGCCCACCAGGGGCCGCGTACCACCCTGCGGCCTTTAATACGCATCTCAGATACCAATAAGGAGCCGTCTGATGCTGTCCGCGAAGTCCGCCGAGGTCATCGAGGCCACCCTGCCCGTCGTGGGCGCCGCCATCGGCGACATCACCCCGCGCTTCTACGACCGGATGTTCGCCGCGCACCCGGAGCTGCTGCGCGACCTCTTCAACCGGGGCAACCAGGCCAACGGCAGCCAGCGCGAGGCCCTGGCCGGCTCGATAGCCGCCTTCGCCACCGCGCTGATCGCCAACCCGGACCAGCGGCCGGACGCGATGCTCGCCCGCATCGCCCACAAGCACGTCTCCGTCGGCATCGGCAACGACCAGTACAAGATCGTCCACGAGCACCTGTTCGCCGCCATCGTGGAGGTGCTCGGCGAGGCCGTCACCCCCGAGGTCGCCGCCGCCTGGGACGAGGTCTACTGGCTGATGGCCAACGCGCTGATCGCCATCGAGGACCGGCTGCGCGCCGAGGTCGCCGCCGGCGGCGACCCGGCCGACCTGTGGCGCACCTACACCGTCGTCGCCCGCGTCCAGGAGACCGAGGCCGTCACCACCTACCTGGTCCGCCCGACCGACGGCCGCCCGGTGCCCGCCTTCCGCCCCGGCCAGTACGTCTCGGTGCGCACCGAACTGGCCGACGGCGCCCACCAGATCCGCCAGTACAGCCTCTCCGGCGGCGCCGACGGCGCGCTGCGCTTCAGCGTCAAGCGCGAGGACGGCGGCGAGGTCTCCGGCCACCTGCACGACCACCTGAAGGCCGGCGACTCCGTCGAGCTGGCGCCCCCGCTGGGCGACATCGCCCTGGCCGACGGCGACGGCCCGGTGCTGCTCGCCTCCGCCGGCATCGGCAACACCCCGATGACCGCCATGCTCGACCACCTGGCCACCACCGGCTCCACCCGGCGGATCGTCTCCGTGCACGGCGACCGCGACCAGCTGAGCCACGCCTTCCGGGCCGAGCTGGCACAGCTCACCACCGCGCTGCCGAACGCCACCTCGCACGTCTTCTACGAGCAGCCGCTCGGCGAGTGGCCGGCCGAGCGCACCGGCCGGGTGGACCTCTCCACCGTCGAGGTCCCGGCCGGCACCACCGCCTACCTCTGCGGCCCGCTCCCCTTCCTGCGCGCCGTCCGCGAGCAGCTGCTGACCGCAGGCGTCCCGGCGGCGGACATCCACTACGAGGTGTTCGGCCCGGACCTGTGGCTCGGCGCCTGAGTCCCGGCCCCCGGGCCTGAGTTCCGGCTCGGCGCCTGAGGTCCCACCGCGGCACCGGTCCGCTCGGTACGATCACGAGCGGCCCGGTGTCGTTCGACTTCCGGCACCGTCCGTGCGCGCATACGTCATTGCGACCGTGCGACCGTGCGACCGCCGGGAGTTCGGCAGGGGTTCGGCGGGAATTCGGCAGGAGGGAGTCCGGATGCGGGTCGCGCTGTTCGCCACCTGCGTCAACGACGCGCTGTTCCCCGCCACGGCGGTGGCCACCGTCCGGCTGCTGGAACGGCTCGGCGTGACGGTGGACTTCCCCGCCGGGCAGACCTGTTGCGGGCAGCCGCAGTACAACACCGGCTACCGCAGGGCCTGCGAGCCGCTGCTCCGCCGGACGGCGAGGGCCTTCACCGGGTACGACCACGTGGTGACGCCCTCGGGTTCCTGCGTGGCGATGGTCCGGGACAACTACCCCCGGATCGGCGCCCGGGCCGCCGCCGAGGGCCGGGGCACCGAACTCGCCGACCTGGCCACCGCGCTGGTGCCCCGGGTGGTCGAACTGACCGAGTTCCTGACCGACGTGCTCGGTGTCGAGGACGTCGGCGCGCACTTCCCGCACACCGTCACCTACCACCCGTCCTGCCACGGCCTGCGCCTGCTCGGCCTCGGCGAGCGCCCGCGCCGGCTGCTGGGCGCCGTCAGGGGCCTGGAACTGGTCGAGCTGCCCGGGGCGGAGGAGTGCTGCGGCTTCGGCGGCACCTTCGCGGTCAAGAACGCGGCGGTCTCGGCCGCCATGGCCGAGGACAAGATCGCCAACGCGCTGGGCACCGGCGCCCGCGTGCTGTGCGGCGCCGACAACTCCTGCCTGCTGCACCTCGGCGGCACCCTGCGCCGCCAGGGCGCGCCGCTGCGGCCGCTGCACCTGGCGGAGATCCTGGCCGCCACCGAGGAACACCCCTGGAGGCCGTCGTGAGTCACGCGTTCCTCGGCATGCCCGCCTTCCCGCAGGCCGCCGCCGGCGCCGTACGGGACGAGCGGCTGCGCGCCAACCTGCGGCACGCCACCCACACCATCCGCGACAAACGGGCCCGGGCCGTCGCCGAACTCGCCGACTGGGCGCAACTGCGCGCCGCCGGGAAGGCGATCAAGGACCACACGCTGCGCCACCTCGACCGCTACCTGGTGCGGTTGGAGGAGTCCGTCACGGCGGCCGGCGGCACCGTGCACTGGGCCGCCGACGCCGAGGAGGCCAACCGGATCGTCGCCGGGCTGGTCAGGGCCACCGGTCGGACCGAGGTCGTCAAGGTCAAGTCCATGGCCACCCAGGAGATCGAGCTCAACGAGGCGCTGGCGGCCGAGGGGATCACCGCCTACGAGACCGATCTCGCCGAGCTGATCGTGCAGTTGGGCGACGACCGGCCCTCGCACATCCTGGTGCCGGCGATCCACCGCAACCGCGCCGAGATCCGGGAGATCTTCGCCGACCGGATGGCCTCCTGGGGCCGCCCGGCGCCCGAGGGCCTCACCGACTCCCCCGTGGAACTCGCCGAGGCCGCCCGGCTGCACCTGCGGGAGAAGTTCCTGCGCGCCGAAGTCGCCGTCTCCGGCGCCAACTTCATGGTCGCCGAGACCGGCACCCTGGTGGTGGTCGAGTCCGAGGGCAACGGCCGGATGTGCCTCACCCTGCCGCGCACGCTGATCTCGGTGGTCGGGATCGAGAAGGTCGTGCCGACCTGGCGGGACCTGGAGGTCTTCCTCCAGCTGCTCCCCCGCTCCTCCACGGCCGAGCGGATGAACCCCTACACCTCGCTCTGGACCGGGACGACGGCGGACGACGGCCCGTCCGAGTTCCACCTGGTGCTGCTGGACAACGGCCGCACCGCCGCGCTCGCCGACCAGGTCGGCCGCCAGGCGCTGCGCTGCATCCGCTGCTCGGCCTGCCTCAACGTCTGCCCGGTGTACGAGCGGGCCGGCGGGCACGCCTACGGCTCGGTCTACCCGGGGCCGATCGGCGCCATCCTGACGCCCCAACTGCGCGGCACCGCGAGCCCGGTGGACGCCTCGCTGCCGTACGCCTCCTCGCTCTGCGGGGCCTGCTACGAGGTCTGCCCGGTGGCGATCGACATCCCCGAGGTGCTGGTGCACCTGCGCGAGCGGGTCGCCGAGCAGGGCGGGCACCCGCTGGAGCGGGCCGCGATGGCCGCCGCCGGGTTCGTGCTGGACCACCCGGCGGCGCTCACCGCCGCCGAGCGGCTGGCCGGCCGCACCCGGCGGCTGCACCCGCGCCGGCTGCCCGGGCCCGGACGGGCCTGGAGCGACACCCGGGACCTGCCGGAGGTGCCGGCCGAACCGTTCCGCGACTGGTGGCGGAGGAACCGCAGATGACCACGTCCGACCGCAACCCGCCCGAACGGCCCTCCGGCTCCCGGGAGTTGGTCCTCGGCCGGATCCGGGCCGCGCTCGGCGACAGCTCGGCCGTCGCCGAACAGCCGCTGCCCCGCGACTACCTGACGGCGCACGTGCCGACGGACGACCCGGCGGCGCTGCTCGACCTGCTGCACCGCAACCTGGCCGACTACCGGGCCCTGGTGCACCGCTGCGCCGAGGACGAACTGCCCCGGAGGATCGCCGGATTGCTGGTCGAGCGGGGCAGCCGGACGGTCGTGGTGCCGGCCGGGCTGCCGCCCGCCTGGCTCACCGCGACCGAGACCGAGGGGATCGAACTCCTGCCGGACGACGGGACGTTGACCGCCGCCCGACTGGACGCGGTGGACAGCGTGGTGACCGGCTGCGCGCTGGCCGTCGCCGAGACCGGGACGATCGTGCTGGACGCGGGCCCCGGCCAGGGGCGGCGGCTGCTCTCGCTCGTCCCGGACCACCACGTCTGCGTGGTGCGGGCGCCGGAGCAGGTCGTCGCCTCGGTGCCGCTCGCGCTGCCGCGGCTCGATCCGGTACGGCCGCAGACCTGGATCTCCGGGCCGTCCGCCACCAGCGACATCGAGCTGGACCGGGTGGAGGGGGTGCACGGGCCGCGCACCCTGGAGGTGCTGCTGGTCACGGCACCGGGAACCGGCTCCGCGCGGGCCCTCACTCCGGCCTGAGTTCCAGGGTGCAGCACTTCGCCCCACCACCGCCCTTCAGCAGCTCCGAGACGTCCACCGGGACGGGCTGGTACCCGTGCTCGGCCAGCCGGCCGGCCAGGTTCTTGGCGGCCTCCGGCAGCAGCACCCGGCGGCCGTCCGAGACCGCGTTGAGCCCGAACACCTCGGCGTCGGCGCGGTCGGCGAGGATCGCGTCCGGGTAGAGCGCGCGCAGCACCGAGCGGCTGTCGGTGTCGAAGGCCTCCGGGTAGTACATGACGTGGTCGTCGCCGAGCACCGCCAGTGCGGTGTCCAGGTGGTAGAAGCGCGGGTCGACCAGCGTCAGGCTGACCACGGGGACGCCGAACAGCTCCCCGGCCTCGGCGTGCGCGGCCCGAGAGGTGCGGAAGCCCGTCCCGGCGAGCACCCGGCGGCCCACCACCAGGTGGTCGCCCTCGCCCTCGTTGACGTGCCCGGCGCGGCGCACCTCGCGGTAGCCGCGCTCGCGGAACCAGGCCTGGTAGGCCTCCGACTCGGCGGCCCGCTCCGGGTGGCGGAAGGTGGCGACCAGGGCCCGGCCGTCCAGCACGGTGGCACCGTTGGCGGCGTACACCATGTCGGGCAGGCCGGGCACCGGGTCGATCAGCTCGACGGTGTGGCCGAGCCGGCGGTACGTCCAGTAGAGCCGCTCCCACTGGCGCAGGGCGAGCGCGGTGTCGGTGGGCTTGGAGGGGTCCATCCACGGGTTGATCGCGTAGTCCACGGTGAAGTGCGTCGGCCGGCACATCAGGTAGCGCCGCGGCCGGGCGTGGCGCTCCGGGGTCTGCGTGAGCATGGCTCAACCATCCTTGGATCGCGGGGAGTTCGTCGCACGGAGTTCGGGGTTCGCGGGGCCGAACACCTTCGTTCCCAAGGCGGCTGCCCCGGCGGAACCGTTCGCACACCCGGGCGGGCGCCCCCAGCGGTCGCACGCCCCCGCGCACCCGGCGCAGGCACCGGCGCACCGGGCCCGCGGGGCCCGTCGGCGGGCATCCCGCGGCGGCCGCCGTGGCCGGGCGGCAGCCACCTCCGGGTGCCCGGCGGAGAGGGGCCGAGGAGTGCACGTGGCCCATCTCACGTGCCGCCGGGGTCACCTACGGTGGCGTAGGTCACTTGATTGGGTGAACTATCTCCTTCATGCCGAATCTCCAGGAGACCCTTGACCTCGATTCGTATGCCGCCCTCGGGGACAGCTTCACCGAGGGCCTGAACGATCCCGGCGTCGACGGCAGGTTCGCCGGGTGGGCCGACCGCCTCGCCGGGCTCCTCGCCGCCGGGCGCCCGCCGGGCGCCTTCCGCTACGCCAACCTCGCGGTGCGCGGCCGGCTGCTGGACCAGATCACCGCCGAGCAGGTGCCGCAGGTGCGGCGCCTCCAGCCCGACCTGGTCACCTTCTGCGCCGGCGGCAACGACATCCTCCGGCCGGGCGCCGACCCGGACGAGGTCGCCGAACGCTTCGAGGCCGCCGTCGTCCAACTCGCCGAGAACGCCGGGACGGTGCTGATCTGCACCGGCTTCGACACCAAGGACGTGCCGCTGCTGAAGCACCTGCGCGGCAAGATCGCCACCTACAACGGGCACATGCGCGCCGTCGCCGACCGCAACGGCTGCAAGGTGGCCGACCTGTGGTCGCTGCGCGCGGTGCAGGATCGCCACGCGTGGAGCGAGGACCGCCTGCACCTGTCCCCCGAGGGCCACCAGCGGGTCGCCCTGCTGGCCGCCCGGTCGCTGGGCCTGCGCACCGAACAGGACCCGGAGGCCCCGTGGCCGGACGCCCGCGTGCTCAGCCCCGCCGACCAGCGGCGGGAGAACATCCAGTGGGCCCGTGAGCACCTGCTGCCCTGGGTCGGCCGGCGCCTGCGCGGCGAGTCCTCGGGCGACCACCTGGAGCCCAAGCGGCCGGAGCTCCTCCCGCTCTGACGGTACGTCAGAACGGTCCGGCTCAGGCGGCTCCCGCTCCACCGGCCGCTGCGACCCGGGAGGTCCGCAGCAGCCGGTGGAGCAGGCCCACGCAACCCGCGCCGACCAGGTACCAGAGCAGGTCCGGCGGGTTGAAGGTCGAGCCCAGCACCAGCCGGGCCAGTGTGCTGTGCCGCCCCCAGGCGTCCGGCAGGCCGGTGAGCTGGAACAGCTCCACGGCCCAGCTGAGCGCGGCGGCCGACAGGGCGGCCCGGCCGGGGCGCACCCTCGGCGCGGCCAGCACCAGCAGGGCGTACAGCAGGACGGTGTAGAGCGCGTCCCCGGCGCACTTGGCGAACTCCCCGCCCAGCACCGCCCGCACGCCCAGCCCGGCCACCACCGTCAGCACGGCGGCGCACCCCGCCGCCAGGCGCGTACGCCGGTGCGCCCGAAGACCCTTCCTCCCGAGATCGTTCACCCGCACCACGCTACCCGGCGGCTCGCCCTCCCCCGAACGAACGCTCCCCCAGGAGCGTTCACCCTCCCCGCCGCACCCGCCCCCGCACCACCCCCACGCACCGCAAGCGGACCGCCCTCCCCCGGAACCACCGCGCCACCCCGTACGTCCATCCCCCCGAACGAACGTCCGCGCAGGTCGCGGGCGGGTGAGGACCGGAAGGGACGGGCTGGGAAAGTGGCGCACGTGGGTGGGGCCGAGGTGGCCGAGGCGCAGTCGGGGCCGACGGCGGAGCGGGACGAGCGGACCCGGCGCGGGTTCGCGGTGGCCGGGTTCGCCTCGGCACAGGACGGTCGGGCGCGGGAACGCGGCAAGGAGCTGCGGACGCGGGTGCCCCGGGAGCGGCACGCGGAGTTCACGCCCGCGCCCGACCGGCCGACGGCCGTGAGCGCGCTGGAGGCCTCCAACACCGGCCGAATAGCCCGGCTGGTACCGATCCGGGTCGGCCGGATGGCCGCGACCCCGTTCGCCTTCCTGCGCGGCTCGGCCGGGCTGATGGCCGCCGACCTCGCGGGCACCCCGGTGACCGGGGTGGACGCGCAGCTCTGCGGGGACGCGCACGCCGCGAACTTCGGCCTGTACGGCGATGCGCGCGGCCAGATCGTGCTGGACATCAACGACTTCGACGAGACCGTCCGCGGCCCCTGGGAGTGGGACCTCAAGCGGCTCGCCGCCAGCCTGGTGCTGGCCGCCCGGGAGACCGGGGCGAGCGAGGCCACCGCGCGCGAGGCCGCCCAGCACGTGGCGGGCTCCTACCGCCGGACCGTGCGCACGCTCGCCAAGCTCCCCGGACTGGACGCCTGGAACGCCGTCGCGGACGAGCAGTTGGTCACCTTCGCCGAGGCGCACGACCTCGCCGAGGTGCTGCGGAAGGTCGGCGCGAAGGCGCTCGGCAACACCAGCGCGCGGTTCGCCGCCCGCAGCACCACCCGGACCGCGGACGGCGGTTGGCGTTTCACGGCCGCTCCCCCGGTGCTCACCGAGGTGACCGACGCGACCGCCCGCGCCGTCGCGCACGCGCTCGGCCCGTACGTGGAGACGGTGCCGGCCGAGGTGCGCACGCTGCTGTCCCGCTACCGGGTGCAGGACGTGGCGTTCCGGGTGGTGGGCACCGGCAGTGTGGGCACCCGCTCGTACGTGGTGCTGCTCACCGACCACCGCGACCAGCCGCTGGTGCTGCAGGTGAAGGAGGCCCGTCCGTCCGTGCTGCTGCCGTACCTGCCGGCCGGGGCGCGGTCGGAACCGGACGGGCACGAGGGCCGCCGGGTGGTGCTCGGCCAGAAGCACATGCAGGTGGTCAGCGACACCCTGCTGGGCTGGACGACGGTGGACGGACTCCCCTACCAGGTACGGCAGTTCCGCAACCGCAAGGGCAGCGTCGACCCGGCCGCGCTGCAGCCGTCGCAGCTGGACGACTACGCCCGGATCACCGGCGCCCTGCTGGCCCGGGCGCACTCGCACACCGTCGATCCGGGCCTGCTGGCCGGGTACTGCGGCAAGAGCGAGGCGCTGGACGAGGCGGTCGCCGCCTTCGCGGTGGCCTACGCGGACCGCACCGAGGCCGACCACGCGGACCTGCTGACGGCGGTGCGCAACGGGCGGCTGCCCGTCGAGCACGGCGTCTGATCCGCGCCCGGCCCGGCCCCGGCGGTTCAGTGGCCCGGCCCCGGCGGTTCAGCGGGCCAGGAACGGCGCCACCGCGGCGACGAACTCCGCCGGCCGGGCCGCGTGCACCAGGTGCCCGGCCTCGACGGTGACCAGGCGGCAGTCCGGGATCAGCCGGGCGAGTTCGGCGATCCGTTCCTGCGGGATGTGGCTGGCCGGGCCGCCGGCCACCGCCAGGGTGCGGGCGGTGATCCGGGCCAGGCCCGCCCGCCAGGCCGGGTCGGGGTCGTCGAGCTGGGCCCGGACCGCCCTGACCATCGCCCAGTCGAAGTGCACGTCCGGGTCCGGGTGCTCGGGCAGCGCGCTCGCCGGGCGCGGGTACAGCGCGGGGATGTCCTCCAGGACCAGCCGGTCGATCCGCTCCGGCGCGGCCTGGGCGAGCAGGTAGGCGACGGCGCCGCCCATCGAGTGGCCGACCAGGTCGACCCGGGCGAGGCCGAGGGCGTCGAGGAAGGCCCGCACGTCGTCCCGCATCGCCTCCAGGGAGTAGGAGGCGGTGCGGGAGCTGTCTCCGTGGCCGCGCAGGTCGAGCGCGTACACGCGGTGGGCGGGGGCGAGGTCCGGCAGGACGGTGTCCCAGTCGGCGGCGCGTTCGCCGAGGGCGTGCAGCAGTACCAGCGGCGGTCCGCCGGGCCGTCCGCTCTCGCGGTAGGCGAGCGTCGCTCCGGGCAGGTCCACGGTCCGGTTCCGTACGTCGGTCATGCCCGCCACGGTACGTGCCGGTCGTCGGCTAGCCCCGTCCTTCGCACATAACGAGTTCGGATGATGTGGTGATGCGACCGGTACCTCGGTGGGGTGCCGGTCGTTGAGCCTGGCGTGCCGA
>NZ_JBIWFT010000044.1:0-73027 GCF_044763205.1 Kitasatospora sp. NPDC096204 | reverse complement strand
GGATACGGCCGTGACCGTGACGACCGTGGTGGCGACCGCGGTGGTTTCCGTCGTGACGACCGTCCGGGCGGCGGTTTCAACCGCGACCGCGGCGAGCGCGGTGGCGACCGTGGCGGCTTCCGTCGCGACGACCGTGGTGGCGACCGCGGCGGTTTCCGTCGTGACGACCGCCAGGGCGGCGGCTACCGCCGGGACCGGGACGAGCGCGGCGGTGACCGTCGGGACTACGACGACCGCCGGGGCAACTACGAGCCCGTCAAGCGTCTGCCGATCCCGGAGGACGTCACCGGCTTTGAGCTGGACGCGGACGTGCGTCAGGAGCTCAAGAGCCTGCCCAAGACCCTCGCGGACGACGTCGCCCGCAACCTGGTGATGGTGGCCCGCCTGCTCGACAGCGAGCCGGAGGAGGCCTACCAGTACTCGCGCGTCGCGCTCCGTCTGGCCTCCCGCGTGGCCGCCGTCCGTGAGGCCGCCGGTTTCGCCTCGTACATGACGCAGCGTTACTCCGAGGCGCTGACCGAGTTCCGTGCCGCCCGTCGGATGACCGGCCGTGCGGACCTGTGGCCGGTGATGGCCGACTGCGAGCGCGGTCTGGGCCGTCCGGAGCGGGCGCTGGCGATGGCCGGTGAGCCCGAGGTGAAGCAGCTGGACAAGGCCGGCCAGGTCGAGATGCGCCTGGTGGCGGCCGGTGCCCGCACCGACATGGAGCAGTTCGACGCCGCCGTGGTGACGCTGCAGAGCCCGGAGCTGGCCTCCAGCGCCGTGCACTCGTGGACCGCTCGCCTGCGGTACGCCTACGCCGAGGCCCTGATCGCGGCCGGCCGCGCCGACGAGGCCCGTGACTGGTTCGCCAAGGCCGCCGAGGCCGACACCGACGGCACCACCAACGCCTCGGAGCGGCTGGCCGAGATCGACGGCGTGGAGTTCACCGACACGCTCGACCCGGAGCTGGACGAGGACGAGGCCGAGTCGGTCGACGCCCCGGCGAAGAAGCGCGGTGGCGGCGACAACGCCGACGACCGCGTGATCTTCGAGGACGAGGAGGACGTCGAGGAGTACTACGACGAGGACGACCTCGAGATCGACGACGACTTCGACGGCGTCGTCCCCGAGCGCGCCCAGGACGCCGAGGACCGCAAGGCGGAGGAGACCAAGGCCGAGGAGACCGAGGTCGAGGAGACCGAGGCCACCAAGGTCAAGGCCGACGCCGACGCCGACAAGAGCTGATCAGCTCCCCGGTCAACGCCGTGAGGCCCTGCCGTTTCCCGGAACTTCGGGAACGGCAGGGCCTCACGGCGTTCGGGCCTGGGTCGGGCCGACGGCGCGGTGTCAGCCCAGCGCGAGGCTGCGCAGCACCAGCCCGGTGGCCGGCTTCGGTCCGAAGGAGGTGGACTTGCGGGGCATGGTGACACCCTGCTCGGCGAGCCGTCGCACCACGGACTCCCGGACCGGGTGCAGTAGGACGGCGGTGCCGCCGGTGCGCGCGGCCTCCTGCTCGGCGGCCACGGCGGTGTGCAGGTAGCCGATGTCGTCCGGGCCGTCGGGGACGTGCCAGGTGTGGTCGAGCAAGGTGGCGTGCAGGACGGTGGCGTCCAGGTGACGCCACTCCTCGGGTCTGCCGTGCGGCACGGTGGCGTCGAGCAGGGACTCCTCGGGTTCGCCGAGCAGCCAGTAGACGCCGTCGCCGCCGGTGAGGACGAAGCCGTTGCCGCCGTGCCGCTTCTGCTCGGCGAGGGCCTGGAGCGCGGCGGACAACGGTCCCGGGACCTCCTTGACCTTCCACTGGTCGCCGAGCCGCTCCAGCGCCTCGGCCACCGGCAGCCGGTACAGCACGCGGTGGATGGCGCGGACCCGCAGCGGGTAGCGGGCGGTGTCCACCAGGAGCACCATGCCGCGGTCCCAGGGGCTGCGCGGCAGGTGGCGGTGCTCGCGCTGGAGGCGCAGGTACATCTCCCAGCGGTGGTGGCCGTCGGCGATCAGCGCCCGGCAGGTGGCGAGGTCGCGGCTGATCTCGGCGATCTCGGCAGGGTCGGTGACCGCCCACAGGCGGTGGTGCGTCCCGTCGCTGGTGGCGGTGGAGAGCACCGGCTCGCGTTCGACCGTCCGCTCGATCACGCCGGAGGCGCCGCCGTTGCCCCGGTAGGTGAGCAGCAGCGGTTCCAGGTTGGCGCGGGTGGTGCGCATCAGGCCGACCCGGTCGGCGACCGGCCGCGGCATCACGTCCTCGTGCGGGAGCACCACGCCGCCTTCGCGGCCGCTCACGGCGAGGGCGCCGATCAGGCCGCGCTGGAGCAGCTCGGGGGAGTCGTCGGTGGCCGGCACCCGCTGCTCGTAGACGTAGAGCGCGGGCTCGGGGTCGGCGGCCAGGACGCCCTCGCGCTGCCAGGCGGCCAGCAGCCGGGCGGCGTGCCGGTAGCGGGTGTCGCGGTCGGGGCGGTCGCCGGCGTCCTCGGGCTCCGGCCTGGGCAGGATCAGCCGGACCACGTTGTGGGGGTCGGCGGTCTCCAGGTCGAGCCGGCGGCCCGGGTCCACGACGTCGTACGGCGGGGACGTCACCGCGGCCAGGGTGCCGACCCGGTCGGGGACGTAGCGCAGGCCGCGGAAGGGGGACAGGGACAGGCCAGCGGTGGCGACGTGCCCGGGATCGCCGGGGCCGCCCTCGGGAGTCTCGACTCCGTCTTCTGCACTGGGTGTGCTCATTCTGGGCATCGTAACCGGGTACGCGTTTTTGAGAGATCGGAATGCCCGCGCCGGGTTGTGGGGCGGGTGTGGGACCGAGGGCGAGGTACGGCATGGACGACGGGCAGGAACGGGTGGACGGCGGCGGCCCGGCCGAGTCGGGCGGGCCGGTCGGCGGGGTGCCGCCGCAGAGCCGCTCGGGCGAGCCCGCCGGGGACGTGTACGAGTGGTTCCGGCGGGGAGCCCGGCTGCTGGCCCAGGGACATCCGGCGGCCGCCGAGCAGCTGCTCGCCCGGGCGGTGGCGGCCGAGCCGCACTCGCGCAGCATCCGGGAGGCGTTGGCACGGGCCCAGTTCGACACGGGCTCGTACGCGGCGGCGCTGGAGAACTTCCGCGCGGTGGCGCTGGCGGACCCGGCGGACGACTACGCTCAGTTCGGGTGGGGAGTCGCGGCGGCCCGGCTGGGCGACTTCGAGACCTCCGCCGAGCACCTGGCGCTGGCCGTGGCGATGCGGCCGGAGTCCGACCACTACCGGCAGGCACTGCGGCAGACCCGGGCGACCCTGGCGGCCCGTGCGGGGGCCTACGGCCCGCTGCTGCCGGGAGCACCTGGGTACGTGGAGCCCCCGGCGGGCGCCGGGGACCCGGCCGGCGGAACGGCGGACGACGCCGGTGCCGACACCGGCACCGACGGCGGCGCCTGACCGGCCGGACGCCGTTGACGCACGACGCAGTGGAAGCAGTGCACGCAGTAGTGCACGCAGCAGCGAACGACGACGCAGTGAATGAGGTAGCGCAGCCATGACCGAGACGGCCACCCCCGTGCGACGGACCGCCCCCGGCGGCAGCGAGCGGCCGCTGACCGACGCCTACGACACCGCGCTGCTGGACCTGGACGGCGTGGTCTACACGGGCGCGCACGCGATCGAGCACGCGGTGGAGGCACTGGACGCCGCCCGGACGGCCGGGATGCGGCTCGCGTACGTGACCAACAACGCATCCCGCCCGCCGCGGGTGGTGGCCGAGCACCTGACCGAGCTCGGCATCCCGGCCGAGCCCTCCGACGTGATCAACTCGGCCCAGGCCGCCGCCCGGCTGATCGCCGAGAAGGTGCCGGCCGGCTCGAAGGTGCTGGTCGTGGGCGGTCTCGGGCTGGAGGAGGCGCTGGCCGAGCTGGGCCTGGTAGCGGTCCGCTCGCTGGCCGACGGGCCGCTCGCGGTGGTGCAGGGCTTCGACCCCTCGGTGGGGTGGGCGGACCTCGCGGAGGCCTCGTACGCGGTGCAGAGCGGACTGCCCTGGGTGGCATCCAACCTGGATCTGACGGTGCCGAGGGCCCGTGGCATCGCGCCCGGCAACGGCACCCTGGTGGCGGCGGTGCGGGCGGCGACCGGGGTGGAGCCGGAGGTGGCGGGCAAGCCGCTGCCGCCGATGCACCGGGAGACGGTGCTGCGCACCGGCGCGGAGCGACCGCTGGTGGTCGGCGACCGGCTGGACACCGACATCGAGGGCGCGTTCAACGGCGGGGTGGACAGCCTGCTGGTGTTCACCGGCGTGACCACCCCGGAGCTGCTGCTGTCGGCCCCGGTCGAGCACCGGCCGACGTACCTGGCGGAGGACCTGCGCGGACTGCTCGTCCCGCACCCGGAGGTGACGGCCGTGGACGGCGGCTTCGCGTGCGGCGGCCTGGTCGCGGGCGTGGAGGCCGGCGTGCTGCGGCTGTCCGGCGCCGGGGACCGCTGGGACGGCCTGCGGGCGCTGTGCGCGGCGGCGTGGACGGTGCTGGACGCGGGCGGTGCGCCGGTGGACGGCCGTAAGGCGCTGGCCGACCTCGGGTTCTGGGGGCGGGTCGGCGGTCGCCGGGGGGCCACCCTCGGCTGAGCCCGGCTCGGTGGCCCCTGGTCCCGTGCCCGGCCCGGTTCGTCGGCGCCCGGTCCGGGAACGGCGGCTCCGGCGGTGCCGGGCTCAGAGCAGGGTGCGCAGCCGCAGCAGGTCGCGGAAGCCCGCCTCGAGCCTGACCCGGCCGCTCGCCCAGGCGGAGGCGAAGTTGAGCCCGCCGCCGACCAGCGCGACCAGGTCGTCGCTGCTCATGGTGAGCCGGATCGCCGCCTTCTCGGCCGGGGGACCGGGGGCGGCGACCATGTCCTGGATGCGGCCGTCGCGCAGCTGTCCGGTGAAGGTCAGGTCGAGGTCGGTGATCCGGCAGCTGAGCGAGCGGTCGAGGGCGGCGGCCTTGCGGACGTCGCCGGTGGACTTCGCCATGTTCCGGCTGAGCTGCTCCAGTGCCTCCCGGCACTCCTCGGCGTTCGCCACGGGGCGGCTCCCTCCCCCGGTCGCTGCGGTGCTGACTGCGGGCCACGGTACCTCAGGAGGGTTTTGGCGGTAGCGTCGTCAGTGGGGTGCCCGCGACGGCGCCCGGGTACTGAGGGCGACGGAGCGACGCGCGTAGGCGATTGGGAGGCACCCGGATGCTGCCGAGGACGGTTCGGGGAGTGGTGGAGACTGCCGCCGGGGTGGTCGAGGAGGTCGGCAAGATGGTCGTCGGGACGGCGACCTCGATCCTGGAGAAGGCCGGGGTCGATGTCGCCGGGGTCGAGCGCCGGCTGGGCGGTCAGTTCCCGCCGTCCGTGGAGACCTTGCAGACCCTGGCCGGGGAGGCGGTCACCGCCGGGCGTGCCGGGGTGGACCTGGCGGTCGGCGTGGCGCGCAACGAGGCGGAGAAGGTCTTCGAGAAGGTCGGCGACCAGGTGACCAAGGTCGGCGTGGTGCTGGCGTACCTGGAGACCAAGCTGCGCGAGGTCGAGGAGGAGGCCCCGGCGGCCGCGTCCGGACCGGGGGCGTACGAGGCCGAGGAGCCGGTGCCGGCGCCGCGGGCCGGTGACCTGTTCGGGCGTGGCTGGGAGTTCGAGGAGGAGCGGTCGGCCGCCCGGACGGCGGACGAGCCGATAGTCGCCGAGCGGGTGGAGGTGGACGAGCCGGTCGAGGTCGATCCGCCGGTCCCGCCGGTCCCGCCGGTGTCGGTGGCCGCCCCGGCCCCGAAGGAGGAGGCCGCCGCTGCGCCGGAGACCGCTGCCCCGGGGAAGAGCACTGCCGCCAAGGACACCGCCGCGAAGGACACCGCCGCGAAGGACACCGCCGCCAAGGACACCCCCGCGAAGGGAACGGCGAAGAAGTCCGTGGCCAAGAAGAGCGCGGCGAAGAAGACGGCGGCGCCCGAGCGGACGACGGCCAAGAAGGCCGCCGCGAAGAAGACGACCACCGTGAAGAAGACCGCCACCGCCAAGCAGGCCGAGGCCCAGCCGGGGACGCCCGCGAAGCGTGCGGCGACCAGGAAGACCACCGTCCGCAAGGCCACCAGCACGAAGAAGCCCGATGCCCACGACGAGTGAACCGCCCGCGCCCGCCCGCCCGGCCGAGCCTTCCCGCCTTCCTGAGCCCGTCCGGGACTCCGAGCCCGTCCGGGACTCCGAGCCCGTCCGGGACTCCGAGCCCGTCCGGGGCGCCGAGCTGCTGGGCACCGAGCCGCTGGGCGTCGAGCTGCTGGGCACCGAGCCGCTGGGCGTCGAGCTGGCGCCCACCGGCCATCCCGGCGTGGACGCGGGCCTGGCCCGGCTGGAGGCCTTGGACGGGGTCCCGGCCGAGGCACACGTCGCGGTGTACGAAGATGTTCACCAGCGGCTCGTCGACACACTGGCCGCGCTCGACCAGGAATGACCCGCAGGATCCGTAGGAGCTGAAACACCAGTGGCAGTGGCACGACGCCGACTCGACGCGGAACTGGTCCGCCGCAAGCTGGCCCGATCGCGTGAGCACGCGTCCGAGCTGATCGCCGCCGGTCGGGTGACCGTCGGCGGCACCACCGCGACCAAGCCGGCCACCCAGGTGGAGACCTCGGCGGCGGTCGTGGTGGCCAAGGACGACAACGACCCCGACTACGTCTCGCGCGGCGGCCACAAGCTCGCCGGCGCGTTCGCGGCCTTCGTGCCGCAGGGCCTGGTGGTCGAGGGCCGCCGGGCGCTGGACGCCGGCGCCTCCACCGGCGGGTTCACCGACGTGCTGCTGCGCGCCGGGGCCGCGCACGTGCTGGCGGTGGACGTCGGTTACGGGCAGCTCGCCTGGTCGCTGCAGAGCGACGAGCGGGTCACGGTGATGGACCGCACCAATGTGCGCGAGCTGACCCCGGACCTGATCGGCGGCACCCTGGTGGACCTGGTGGTGGGCGACCTGTCGTTCATCTCGCTGGGTCTGGTGCTCCCGGCGCTCGCCTCCTGCGCGGCCGAGGACGCGGACCTGGTGCTGATGGTCAAGCCCCAGTTCGAGATCGGCAAGGAGCGTCTGGGCAGCGGCGGGGTGGTGCGCAGCCCGCAGCTGCGCGCCGAGATGGTGCGCCAGGTCGCGGGGCAGGCGTGGGAGCTCGGGCTGGGCGTGCGCGCGGTGACCGCGAGCCCCCTGCCGGGGCCGTCCGGCAACGTCGAGTACTTCCTCTGGCTGCGCCGGGACGCTCCGCAGCTGGACCCCGCGGAGGCGGACCGGGCCGTGGCGGAGGGGCCCCGGTAGGGTGCCTTGCGAGCGTCCGGCGCGTCATGTCGTATGGCGCGGCCGCACCGGGGCCAAGGGCGACCCGGCAGGCGTTAGGGAGAGGGCAGCGGCATGAGCGATGAAGAACGTACGGTCTTCCTGATCGCGCACACCGGCCGGGAGGCGGCGCTGCGCAGCGTCGAGGGTCTGGTGCACGGGCTGCTGAAGGCGGGGCTCCGGATCAGACTGCTGGAGGCCGAGGCGGTGGACCTGGATCTGCCGGAGGGCGTCGAGAAGGTGTCCGAGGGCCCCGGGGCGGCGGACGGCTGCGAGCTGATCCTGGTGGCCGGCGGGGACGGGACGCTGCTGCGCGGGGCGGAGCTGGCGCGTTCGCACGGGCTGCCGATGCTCGGGATCAACCTGGGCCGGGTGGGCTTCCTCGCCGAGGCCGAGCGGGACGACCTGGCCGTGGTGGTCGAGCGGGTGGTGGACGCCGACTACGAGGTCGAGGAGCGGATGACGATCGACGTCATCGTCCGCACCAACGGCGATGTGGTGCACGAGGACTGGGCGCTGAACGAGGCCTCGATCGAGAAGGCGGCCCGGGAGCGGATGCTGGAGGTGGTGACCGAGGTGGACGGCCGTCCGGTCTCCAACTTCGGCTGTGACGGCGTGGTGTGCGCGACGCCGACCGGCTCCACCGCGTACGCGTTCTCCGGTGGCGGGCCGGTGGTGTGGCCGGAGGTGGAGGCGCTGCTGATGGTGCCGATCTCCGCGCACGCGCTGTTCGCCCGTCCGCTGGTGACCTCGCCGGAGTCGGTGCTGGCGGTGGAGGTGCAGCCCAAGACCCCGCACGGCGTGCTCTGGTGCGACGGGCGGCGTTCGGTCGAACTGCCCGCCGGGGCACGGGTGGAGGTCCGCCGGGGTCGGACCCCGGTGCGGCTGGCCAGACTGCACCGGGCGCCGTTCACCGACCGGCTGGTGGCCAAGTTCGCGCTGCCGGTGACGGGTTGGCGCGGCAGGGCGGACCACCACTAGCGCCGTCGGCGGCCGTACGGTCGGCCGACGCCCGTACACATGCGCCGAATCCGGTGCGCGCCACGGCCTTTCACCCGGCCTGGGGCGCGCACCGGATACTGACGGCCCGTCAGACGGCCAGCGGCTGGGCCTCGTCGGCCGGTTCGAGCCGTCCGCCGTTCGCGGCGTGGGCGGCCAGGGCGGCGAGCCGTTCGACGGCGCCGGGGACGGTCGCGGCGGGCACGGTGACCGGCAGGCGGATGTGGTGCTCGAAGGCACCGTCCACGCCGAAGCGGTTGCCCGAGGCGATCCGGACCCCGCCGCGCTCCCCGGCCCGGGCCAGTGCCGCGCCGGACAGGCCGTCGGTGGAGACCCACAGGGACAGGCCGCCGGGCGGCATGGTGAAGCTCCATCCGGGCAGCCGTTCGGGCAGGGCGGAGGCGAAGGCCTGCGCGGTGGCCCGCAGCCGGGTCAGCTGGTGCTCCCGGACGTCGGGCAGCAGCTCGCCCAGCAGTTCGGCGGCGATCAGCTGGTCCAGTACCGGGGTGCCGACGTCGCTGTAGACCCGCTCGGTGGCCAGCCGGCGCACCAGTGCGGGCGCGGCCCTGACCCAGCCGATCCGCAGCCCGCCCCAGAGCAGCTTGCCCGCGGAGCCGACGGTGACCACCTGGGCGGAGCGGTCCAGCGCCGCCATGGGGCGCGGCAGCGGTGTGGACGGCGGTACGCCCCAGCCGAGTTCGGCGGTGGTCTCGTCGGCGAGCACGATGCTCCCGGCGGCCCGGGCGGCGGCCAGCAGCAGGCGGCGCTGCTCCTCGTCGATCAGCGAGCCGGTCGGGTTGTGGAAGTCCGGGATCACGTAGGCGACCTTGGGGCCGGCGCCGCGCAGCACCCGCCGCCACTCGTCGAGGTCCCAGGAGGGCTGCGGAGTCCACGCGTACGGCACCGGGACCAGGCGCGCGCCGGTCAGCCGCAGGCCCTGAAGGGTGTTCGCGTAGCTGGGCGCCTCGACGGCGACCCGGTCGCCGCGGCCGATCAGCGCCCGCTGGACCAGGTGCAGGCCGCCCATGGCGCCGGTGGTGATCAGGATCTGGTCGGGGGTGGTGGGCAGTCCGCGCTCGGTGAAGCGGCGGGCGACGGCCTCGCGCAGCACCGGGACGCCGGTGGGGTAGTGGCCGTGCCCGGCGGTGTAGTGCGGCAGTTGTTCGACGGCCCGGGCGGCGGCCTGGCCGACCCAGGGCTGCGGGGCGGGCGGGGCGGCGACGCCGAGGTCCAGGATGCGGCCCTGCTCGTCCGGCGGGACGGGGTGCAGCGCCTCGCTGGGCGGCGGGGCGCCCTCGGGCAGGGCGGTCCAGCTGCCGGCGCCGCGCCGGCTGCGCAGGTAGCCGTCGCCGCGCAGGGTCTCGTACGCGGTGGCGACGGTGGTGCGGCTCATCGCCAGGGCGGTGGCCAGCTCGCGTTCGGCGGGCAGCCGGGCGCCGACCGGCAGCCGGCCCTCGGTGACCAGCAGCCGGATCTGCCCGGCCAGGGTGCGGTAGGCGGGGCGGCGGGAGGCGGCCGGCTCGGGCAGCCGGGCGGCGGCGAGCAGCCGGGCCAGGGCGGGCGGGGTGACGGTGGTGTGCCAGTCGGCCATGGCGATCAGTCCACTTGCTCGGTATTGGCCCTGGAGTGGGCCATATTGGCCTGGCCATCATGGCAGGGCGGCCATGCCGGCCGCCACCACCGGGAGCCCCGGTGGTGCAGCACCACCGCAGGAGCACCATTGGCCACCGCGACCACACCGCCGACGCAGGCCGCCACCGCGACCACATCGCCGCCGCCGACCGCCGCCTCGACCGCACCGCCGGCGTCGGACTCCGCCACGTCCGTACCGGCCGCGTCAGTCGCCGCCGCCCGGGGCGCCGGCCTCGCCGTCCGGGTGTTCGGTGACACCCGGGCCCTGGGCCGCCGGATCCCGCAGCTGTTCGCCGGTCTCGCCCTGTACGGCGTGAGCATGGCGCTGATGCTCCGCTCCGGCCTCGGCCTCGACCCCTGGGACGTCCTGCACCAGGGTCTGCAGCGCACCGTCGGGCTCTCGGTCGGCGCCTGGGTGACGATCTGCGGCGCCCTCGTCCTGCTGCTGTGGATCCCGCTGCGCCAGCGCCCGGGCCTGGGCACCGTCGCCAACGTGCTGGTGATCGGCGCGGCCATGGACCTCACCCTGGGGGTCCTCGGCAGCCCCGGCTCCCTGCCCGCGCGGATCGCGCTGTCCGCCTCGGCGATCGCCCTCAACGGCCTGGCCACCGGCCTCTACATCGGCGCCCGGCTCGGCCCCGGCCCGCGCGACGGCCTGATGACCGGCCTGCACCGGCGCACCGGACGTTCGCTGCGGCTGATCCGCACCGGCATCGAGGTGACGGTCCTCACCGTCGGCCTGCTGCTCGGTGGCACCGTCGGGGTCGGCACCGTCGCGTACGCGCTGGCCATCGGCCCGATGGTGCAGCTCTTCCTGCCCTGGTGCACCGTGCCGGTGCCCGCCGGGGACTCCCGGAAGGGATGAACTTCGGGGCACGGAGTTGCCGCGCGCCGTTGTCGCTCGTCGCGCGCCGGGGGTGGAACCTCGTATGGTCGTCTCCGTGTTGGACGAGATGCGGATACGGGATCTTGGGGTCATCGACGACGCGGTGGTCGAGCTGGCTCCCGGCTTCACCGCCGTGACCGGTGAGACCGGCGCCGGCAAGACCATGGTCGTGACCAGCCTCGGCCTGCTGCTCGGCGGCCGCGCCGATCCGGGCCTGGTGCGCAACGGCACCGGACGCGCCGTCGTGGAGGGCCGGCTGGAACTGCCGGCCGGCTCCCCGGCGGCGGCCCGCGCGATCGAGGCCGGGGCCGAACTGGACGACGGCGCACTGCTGATCAGCCGGACCGTCTCCGCCGAGGGCCGCTCCCGGGCGCACGTCGGCGGACGGTCCGTCCCGGTCGGCCTGCTCGCCGAGATCGGCGAGGACCTGATCGCCGTGCACGGCCAGACCGACCAGCAGCGCCTGCTGCGCCCGGCCCGCCAGCGCGGCGCGCTGGACCGGTACGCGGGTGCCTCGGTGGCCGAGCCGCTGGCCCGCTACCGGGAGACCTACCGCACCCTGCGCGAGGTCTCCGCGACCCTGGAGGAGCTCACCACCCGGGCCCGCGAGCGCGCCCAGGAGGCCGACCTGCTGCGCTTCGGCCTGGACGAGATCGCCGCCGCCGAGCCGGTGCCCGGCGAGGACGAGGAGCTGGCCGCCGAGGCCGAGCGGCTCGGCCACGCCGACGCGCTGTCCTCCGCCGCGACCCTCGCCCACGCCGCCCTGGCCGGCGACCCGGTCGACCCGGAGGCACTGGACGCGGGCACCCTGCTCGCCCAGTCCCGCCGTGCCCTGGACGCCGTGCGCCACCACGACGAGCGGCTGGCCGCCCTGGCCGACCGCCTCAACGAGGTCGGCTACCTGCTCGCCGACGTGGCCGGCGACCTGGCCGGCTACGCGGACGACCTGGACGCCGACCCGGTGCGCCTGGCCGCCGTCGAGGACCGCCGGGCCGTACTCGCCCAGCTGCTGCGCAAGTACGGCGGCGAGGAGAACTCGCTCGCCGAGGTGATCGCCTGGGCCGAGGCCGGGGCGACCCGGCTCGCCGAGCTCGACGGCGACGACGACCGGATCGACGAGCTCGGCGCCCGGGAGACCGAGCTGCGGGCCGAACTGGCCGAGCTGGCCACCGAGGTCTCCCGGGCCCGGTACGCCGCGGCCGGGCGGTTCGCCGAGGCGGTCTCCGCCGAACTCGCCGAACTGGCCATGCCGCACGCCCGGGTGACCTTCTCGATCGGCCAGGTCGACGACCTGGCCGGGATCGAGGTCGGCGGGCGCACCGTCGCCTACGGTCCGCACGGCGTGGACGAGGTGGAGGTGCTGCTCGCCCCGCACCCGGGCGCCCAGCCGCGCCCGATCGCCAAGGGCGCCTCCGGCGGTGAGCTGTCGCGCGTGATGCTCGCCGTCGAGGTGGTCTTCGCGGGCGCCGACCCCGTCCCCACCTACCTGTTCGACGAGGTGGACGCGGGTGTCGGTGGCAAGGCCGCAGTCGAGATCGGCCGCCGGCTGGCCAAGCTGGCCGAGTCCGCCCAGGTCGTGGTGGTCACCCACCTCCCTCAGGTCGCCGCGTTCGCCGACCGGCACCTGGTGGTGGAGAAGACCCACGACGGCACCGTGACCCGCAGCGGCGTCAAGGTGCTGAACGACGAGGAGCGGGTGCGCGAGCTCTCCCGGATGCTGGCCGGCCTGGAGGACTCGGAGCTGGGCCGTGCCCACGCCGAGGAACTGCTGGCCACGGCCCGGGCCCCGCGCCGCCGGTAGCGGCCGTCGGCGGCCCCTCGGACGTCGGCGACGCGCCCCGGTGGCGCCGACTGTCCAAGAGGGCCGCCGACCTGGCATGGTGGCGGTTGGACACTGGCTTTCCCAGCCCCGAGCGCCGCCCGGCGGGCAATCCTCGCGAAGCGGCGCGCGAACCCGATCGAGTCGGATGCGAGACGACGTGGACCATTCCGCCGCCCGGGCCACCGCGGCCGTCCCCGAACCGGGGCAGCTGCAGGTGGTACTCGTCCTGGCCGCCAGCAGCGGCGGCATCGGCGCGCACGTGCGTTCCCTGGCCCAGGGCCTGGTCGCGCACGGCGTGAACGTCACGGTCTGCGCGCCGGCCGGCACGGACGCGCTGTTCGGATTCTCCCGTACGGGCGCCAGGTTCCACACCGTCGAGATCACCCCCACCGCGGGCGCCCGCAGCGACGCCACCGCGATCGGCGAGCTGCGCCGGGCCTTCACCGGCGCCGACGTGGTGCACGCCCACGGGCTGCGCGCCGGGCTGCTGTCCGACCTGGCGCTGCGCACCGCGGGCCGATTCCCCGGTCTGCGTCCGGAGACCCCGCTGGTGGTCACCTCGCACCACGCGCTGCTGGCCACCGGCCTGGAGCGGCGGCTGCAGCGGCTGATGGAGCGCCGGGTGGCGCGCGCCGCCGACCTGGTCCTCGGCGCCTCCTCCGACCTGGTCGCCCGGGCCCGCGAACTGGGCGCCACCGACGCCCGGTTGGGCCCGGTGGCCGCCCCGCCGATGCCCGAGGGCCAGCTCGGCCGCGCGGAGGCGCGCGCCGAACTGCTCGGCGGCGGCCCGGACCGTCCGCTGGTGCTTGCGGTCGGCCGGCTCGTCCAGCAGAAGGCCTTCGGGCTGCTGCTGGACGCTACCCGGGAGCTGTCCACGCTGGACCCGGAGCCGCTGGTGCTGCTCGCCGGGGACGGCCCGGAGGCGGGCGCGCTGCGCGAGCGGGCGGCCGCGGAGAAGCTGCCGGTGCGGCTGCTCGGCTACCGCACCGACGTGCCCGATCTGCTGGCCGCCGCCGACGTCGTGGTGGTCCCCAGCCGCTGGGAGGCCCGCTCGCTGGTGGTGCAGGAGGCGATGCGGGCCGGTGTGCCGGTGGTCGCCACCGCCGTCGGCGGCATCCCCGAACTGGTCGGCGACGCCGCCGAACTGGTGCCCCCCGGCGACCCGGCGGCGCTCGGCCGCGCGGTGCGCGCCCTGCTGGCCGACCCGGCCCGCCGCGAGCACCTGGTGGCGGCCGGCCGGCAGCAGGCCGAGACCTGGCCGGACGAGGCCGCCACCGTCGCCCAGGTGCTCAGCACCTACGACGAGCTGGTGCAGCGCGGGTAGGTCCGCCCCGGGCGGACCGTCGCCGCGCCGCGGCCGGCCGGACGGTGGCCGGCCGGAGGGGCCCGCTAGACGGTGGCCCGCTCGACCCGGTCGGCGGCCGGGCCGTCCGGTTGGGCGGACAGGTACGCGGCGCCGCAGGCGGTCAGTCGCAGGGCGGTGTCGATCAGCGGGACGTGGCTGAAGGCCTGGGGGAAGTTGCCGACCTGGCGCTTGAGTCGCGGGTCCCACTCCTCGGCGAGCAGGCCGAGGTCGTTGCGCAGTGCCAGCAGTCGGTCGAACAGTTCGCGGGCTTCCTGGACGCGGCCGATCATGGCGAGGTCGTCGGCGAGCCAGAATGAGCAGGCGAGGAAGGCGCCTTCGTGGCCGGAGAGGCCGTCGACGTTGTTGCCCGACTCGTCGTGGGTGGGGTAGCGCAGCACGAAGCCGTCCTCGGTGGACAGTTCGCGTTGGATCGCCTCGATGGTGCCGATGACGCGCTTGTCGTCCGGGGGCAGGAAGCCGACCTGGGGGATGAGCAGCAGTGACGCGTCCAGTTCCCGGCCGCCGTAGTACTGGGTGAAGGTGTTGCGTTCCGGGTCGTAGCCCTTGTCGCAGACGTCCGCGTGGATCTGTGCGCGCAGCGCCCGCCAGCGCTCCAGGTGGCTGTCGGAGGGTTCGTCCTCGGGGGCCTGCTCCAGCAGCTTGATGGTCCGGTCGACGGCGACCCAGGCCATCACCTTGGAGTGGACGAAGTGCCGGCGTGGGCCGCGGACCTCCCAGATGCCCTCGTCCGGCTCCTGCCAGTGCTCCTCCAGGTACTCGATCAGGCGTAGCTGGAGGTGGTGGGCGTGGTCGTTGCGGACGAGGCCGGTCATGTGGGCGAGGTGGAGGGCTTCGACGACCTCGCCGTAGACGTCGAGTTGGAGTTGTCCGGCGGCGCCGTTGCCGACGCGGACGGGTCGGGAGTTCTCGTAGCCGGGGAGCCAGTCCAGTGAGGATTCGGTGAGTTCGCGTTCGCCGGCGATGCCGTACATGATCTGGAGGTTCTCCGGGTCCCCGGCGACGGCGCGCAGCAGCCACTCGCGCCAGGCGCGGGCTTCGTCGCGGTAGCCGGTGCGCAGGAGGGAGGAGAGGGTGATGGCGGCGTCGCGTAGCCAGGTGTAGCGGTAGTCCCAGTTGCGTTCGCCGCCGATGTCCTCGGGGAGGGAGGTGGTGGGGGCGGCGACGATGCCGCCGGTGGGGGCGTAGGTGAGGCCCTTGAGGGTGATCAGGGAGCGGATCACGGCTTCGCGGTAGGGGCCCTGGTAGGTGCACTGGTCGGCCCATTCGTGCCAGAAGTCGGCGGTGGCGTCGAGGAGTTCCTCGGCGTCCGGGGTCCTGGGCGGGTCGAGGTGGGAGGCCTGCCAGGTGAGGGCGAAGGCGATGCGTTCGCCGGCGGTGACGGTGAAGTCGGCGTAGGTGGTGAGGTCGCGGCCGTAGGTCTCGGCCACGCCGTCCAGCCAGACCGAGTCGGGGCCGGCCATGGCGACGGTGCGGTGGCCGCCGTCGGGCTGCTCGACGCGGTGGACCCAGGGCACGATCCGGCCGTAGGAGAAGCGCATCCGCAGGGCGGAGCGCATCCGTACGGTGCCGGAGAGGCCCTCGACGATCCGGATCATCTGGGGGACGGCGTCCTTGCCGGCCAGCGGGCGCGGCGGCATGAAGTCGATCACCCGGACGGTGCCGCCCTGGGTGTCCCACTCCTGCTCCAGGATCAGCGAGTCGTCCCGGTAACGGCGACGGTCGGCGGGAAGAGCGGGCGCGGCGGCGGTGGGCGGGGGCACCCGCAGGTCGGCGGTGTCGGCGATGCGGATCCGGCCGGTGTCGGCGGGGGGCGTGGCGGCGGCCGGCGCGGGGACCTCGGTCAGGACGGCCTCGGCCGGGCCGATCCGCCAGAAGCCGTGTTCATCGGTGCCGAGCAGGCCGGCGAACACGGCCGGCGAGTCGAAGCGGGGAAGGCAGAGCCAGTCCACCGCCCCGTCCCTGCTGACCAGGGCAGCGGTCTGCATGTCCCCGATGAGTGCGTAGTCCTCGATACGGCCGGCCACGTGGATCTCCAGTTCGCAATGTGGTCAGGGCATCGGCGAGCGGAGGGAGCGAGCGGTCTGCGGGGCCGGAGGTCCACCCCGGGACGTCCGGCCCGCCGGGGGTGGTGGCGGGCCTTGCTGGAGTGTCCGCGGGGCTCGGTCGAGCCCCTGGAGTGGGTGGGGATGAGCGGGAATACGGGGAGGTCCGGTCGCGCATCGGGGACCGGGAGTGTCCTGACCCTCCCACGCCCTCCGCGTGCTCGTGCTGTCGGCGATGCGTCCGTGCAGCTTACGACGGACGAAAGGGGCGAAGCACGCGGACGCAGCCCGGTGTGGCGCCGCAATTCGGCGGAAATGCCGTGCATCGTGAGGGCGCGGCGCAGGATGGTCCGGAAGGATCACCTCCGCCTGGTCCGGCCGGAGGAGTCGGAATGGTCCGGACGGATGACGTGCTCTGGCCCGGTCCGGCGGGTTGTGCGACCGGTGTGACACGAGCGGCGCGTGATGCGCCGGTGGTGCGCCCCGCGCGCGCTCCCGGCGCGGCGCGCGCGGCCCGAACGGCGCCCGGTCCGCGTCACTGTTACCCTGGTATCCCGTGGACCGGCGGGATCAAAACGCCCCGGACCAGCCGAACCGACGAACCAGAGGGCGCCGCGCACCGCGCCGGCCTCCCGTCGCCCGGCGAACCCCGAGCCTCCCGCCCACGTCACTTTCGACACGCGACCCACGGGAGCCCCCTCTTGGCACAGCCCCATTCCGGCAAGGCAGCGAACGGCCGCGCCGTGACGACCAAGCACCTCTTCGTCACCGGGGGTGTCGCCTCTTCTCTCGGAAAGGGGCTCACCGCCTCCAGCCTCGGCGCGCTGCTCAAGGCCCGCGGCCTGCGCGTGACGATGCAGAAGCTCGACCCGTACCTCAACGTGGACCCGGGCACCATGAACCCGTTCCAGCACGGTGAGGTGTTCGTCACCGACGACGGCGCCGAGACCGACCTGGACATCGGTCACTACGAGCGGTTCCTGGACACCAACCTCCACGGCTCGGCGAACGTCACCACCGGCCAGGTGTACTCGACCGTCATCGCCAAGGAGCGCCGCGGCGAGTACCTGGGCGACACCGTCCAGGTCATCCCGCACATCACCAACGAGATCAAGTCCCGGATCCGCCGGATGGCGACCGAGGACGTCGACGTGGTGATCACCGAGGTCGGCGGCACCGTCGGCGACATCGAGTCGCTGCCGTTCCTGGAGGCCGTCCGCCAGGTCCGCCACGAGGTCGGCCGGGACAACGTGTTCTTCGTGCACGTCTCCCTGCTGCCGTACATCGGCCCCTCGGGCGAGCTGAAGACCAAGCCCACCCAGCACTCCGTCGCCGCGCTGCGCAACATCGGCATCCAGCCGGACGCGATCGTGCTGCGCGCCGACCGCGAGGTCCCGCAGGCGATCAAGCGCAAGATCTCGATGATGTGCGACGTGGACGAGGAGGCCGTGGTCGCGGCCATCGACGCCAAGTCGATCTACGACATCCCCAAGGTGCTGCACGGCGAGGGCCTGGACGCCTACGTGGTGCGCCGCCTGGACCTGCCGTTCCGCGACGTCGACTGGACCACCTGGGACGACCTGCTGCGCCGCGTCCACGAGCCGCAGCACATCGTCAAGGTCGCCCTGGTCGGCAAGTACATCGACCTGCCGGACGCCTACCTGTCGGTGACCGAGGCGCTGCGCGCCGGCGGCTTCGCCAACAACGCCCGGGTAGAGATCAAGTGGGTCACCTCGGACGACTGCGAGACCCCCGAGGGCGCCCAGGCGCAGCTCGGCGACGTCGACGCGATCTGCATCCCCGGCGGCTTCGGTGACCGCGGCGTCAACGGCAAGGTCGGCGCCATCACCTACGCCCGCGAGAACAAGGTCCCGCTGCTGGGCCTGTGCCTGGGCCTGCAGTGCGTCGTCATCGAGGCGGCCCGCAACCTGGCCGGCCTGCCGGACGCCAACTCCACCGAGTTCGACGCCGCCGCCAAGCACCCGGTCATCTCCACCATGGCCGAGCAGCTGGCCATCGTCGACGGCAAGGGCGACCTGGGCGGCACCATGCGCCTGGGCCTGTACCCGGCCAAGCTCGCCGAGGGCTCGATCGTCCGCGAGGTCTACGGCGGCGAGCAGTACGTCGAGGAGCGCCACCGCCACCGCTACGAGGTCAACAACGCCTACCGCGCGGACCTGGAGAAGACCGGTCTGGTGTTCTCCGGCCTCTCGCCCAAGGGCGACCTGGTCGAGTACGTCGAGTACCCGCGCGAGGTGCACCCCTACCTGGTGGCCACCCAGGCCCACCCGGAGCTGAAGTCCCGTCCGACCCGCCCGCACCCGCTGTTCGCGGGCCTGGTCAAGGCGGCCATCGAGATCAAGACCGCGGCCTCGAAGTAGTTCTCCTTCGCCGCGTCGGCCTTCGCCGTCGACCGCGGTCGTTCACCGGACGGCGGCCCCGCGATTCCCGCGGGGCCGCCGTTCGGCGTTAGATTGTGTCGTACTGACGAAAAGGGGAGAGCGATGGACGAGCAGGGCCGCCAGGGGATCTTCGACGTGGCCGAGGAGTGGGAGGTCCGGGCGAGCGGGACGCCGTTCCAGGGCAAGGTCACCGGGGTGCGCAGCGAGGAGGTCCGGATGCCCGACGGCAGCTGGGCCCGCCGTGACTACCAGACCCACCCCGGCTCCGTCTCGGTGCTCGCCCTGGACGACGAGCAGCGGGTGCTGGTGCTGCGCCAGTACCGCCACCCGGTGCGCCAGCGGCTGTGGGAGCTGCCGGCCGGCCTGCTCGACGTCCCCGGCGAGAACCCGTGGCACGCCGCGCAGCGCGAGCTGTACGAGGAGGCGTACTGCAAGGCCGGCACCTGGCGGATCCTCGCCGACTACTACACCTCCCCGGGTGGCACCGACGAGGCGCTGCGGATGTTCCTCGCCACCGACCTGGCGCCGGCCGAGGGCGAGCGCTACGCCGCCGAGGGCGAGGAGCAGGAGATCGAGGTCGCCTGGGTGCCGGTGCCGGAGCTGATCCGGCTGATCCAGGCGGGGAAGCTGCACAACCCGACGCTGGTCACCGGCACCCTCGCGGTGCACGCCGCGCTCACCGGCCCGGACGGGCTGGACGCGCTGCGCCCGGCGGACTCGCCGTGGCCGGCCCGCCCCTTCGAGGCCTGAGGGGGCCGGGTCCGGGCAGGCCGGGGTGGGTCGGGGCGGGCCGGCCGGGCGGCTGGTCGAGGGGCCGGTCGGGGGGTGACCGGGTCCGTGCGTTGAGTCGTTGGGGTGATTTGCGGATTCGTACGACCGGATGTCACCTCGGCTGAGCCGGACGGTCGAACTACGCTTCGCAGACAGGGCGCCCGTCCCGGGCCGCCTCCGCTGGGCTCCGGGCGAGCTCCGGAGGCGGGGCACCGGATGCCGAGCGCCGGATGCCGAGCGCGGGACGACATCGGGAGTGGCACGGGTGGCGAGGAAGACGGCGACGATGGACCCCGGCCCCGGCACGCCCGCCGGGGCCGTCCCGGGCCTGGAGCGGCTGCCCGCCGGGCCCGCGCTGTTCGTCGGACGGCGCGCCGAACTGGCCGCGCTGCGGGCGGCCGCCGCCCGCCCGGCGAGCGGGCGCTGCCCCGTACTGGTGCTGGCCGGGCGCCCCGGATCCGGACGGACCACGCTGGCCGCCCGCTTCGCCCGTACCGTCGCCGCCGACTATCCGGACGGCGTGCTCTTCGTACGACTGTCCGCCCCGGACGGCGGCCGGATGCCGCCCGCCCGGGCCGCCCGGCTGCTGCTGGAGCAGCTCGACCCGCAGACCGCCGTGCCGCTGCCCGGTGCCGGCGAGGACGGGCGGGACGAGCCGGGCTGTGTGGCGCTCCGCGAGGCGCTCGCGGGGCTGCGGGTGCTGCTCGTGCTGGACGACGTCCGGGACGCCGGGCAGGTGTGGCCGCTGCTGGCCGACGAACCCGGCTGCCTGGTGCTCGCCACCACGGCCGGGCCGCTCACCGGGATCGAGGACATCGACCCGGTGATTCTCGGCGGGCTGGACCGGTCGGCCTCCGGTGAGCTGCTGGCCGACCTGGTCGGTGGCACCCGGATCTCCTGCGACCCGGTCGGCGGGGCCGACCTGGCCGAGGCCTGCGCCGCCCGGCCGGCCGCCCTGCGGCTGATGGCGGGGTGGCTGCGCGGGAACCCGAAGATCGCGGTCACGGACGCGGCGCGCGAGCTCAACCGGGTGGTGGGGGAGGAGACGGTGGCGGGGAGGGGCTCCGCGGAGCCCGCCGCGACCGTTACGACCGCCGCGACCGCTGAGGCCACGGCGGCGGTGGTGAAGGAGAAGGGGACGGGGGCGCGGACGGGGGCCGGGGTGGGGGCCTCGAAGGGGAAGGGGCAGGGCAGGGGAGCGGGGAAGAAGAACAAGGAAGAGGAGCGGGGGGCGAAGTCTCCCGGCGCGCCCGCGGCCGGGGCGGCGGGGCCCGTACGGTCCGCCGGGGCCGCGGGGCCCGTCGCCGCTGTGCGGGATCTCACGGGGAAGCCGGTCCCGGGGAAGCCCGCCCCGGGGAAGCCGCTCTCGGGGAGGGCGGCTGAGGGCCGGACCGGTGAGCCCGCCGTGGCGGCCGCCGGCGCGGTGACCGAGTCGGCCGGCGACCCGGCGGCCTGGGTAAAGCCCGGTCCGGGGCCGGCCGAGCCGGTGCCCGTTCCCGACAACGACCCGCTGCTCGGCGCGTTCACCCTGCTGTACCGCGGACTGCCGGCCGCCCAGGCGCGGATGCTGCGCACCCTCACCCTGGCCCCGGCGCAGACCGCCGACCCGCGCACCGCCTCCGCCCTGGTCGGCTGCCCGGTGCCGGACGCCGCCGTGACGCTCGCCACGCTGGCCGAGCGGGAGCTGCTCGGCGAGGAGGCGCCCGCCGCCGACGGCACCCCGCGCTACCGGGTGCCCGGGCGGCTCTACCCCCGGCTGGTCCGGCTGCGTGAGCTGGAGGACCGGCCCGCCGAGACCGAGCTGGCCCGGGCCCGGCTGCTGGAGCGGCTGGTCCGGCTCACCGAGTCGGCCCGCGCGCTGCTGGACCCGGTGGCCGGCCCCGCCCCGGAACCGCTGCCCGCCCCGCTGCGGCTGGGCTCGGCGGCGCACGCCCGCGAGTGGCTGCTCGGCGAGCGGGAGCTGCTGCTCGGGGCGGTCGCCGACGCGATCGGCCAGGGGGACCTGGACGGTTCGGCCGGGCGGCTGGTCACCGCGCTGCTGCGGGCACTGCCGCTGACCGGGGCCGCCGCCCCCATCGACCTGTACCGGCTGCACGAGCTGGTGCTGACCGTCGCCGAGCGCAACGGACGCCCGCGCCGGGCCTCGGCCGCGCTGCTCAACCTGGGCGACCTCCAGGCCTCGGCCGGCCGCTGGTCCCCGGCCGCCGTCCACTACCGGGCCGCCCT
Source organism: Kitasatospora sp. NPDC096204 (assembly GCF_044763205.1). NCBI lineage: Bacteria > Bacillati > Actinomycetota > Actinomycetes > Kitasatosporales > Streptomycetaceae > Kitasatospora > Kitasatospora sp. NPDC096204. Next base: position 51,630 of record NZ_JBIWFT010000044.1, on the reverse strand, counting down.
GGAGCACGCCCGGAGGGCCGACGACGAACCGCTGTGCGCCCGGGCCCTGGAGAGCGCGGCCAACTGCCACCGGGCGCTCGGCGACGCGGTGCGGGCCGCGGACTGGTACGGCCGGGCGCTCGGCCTGCGGCAGGCGCTCGGGGACCACGCCTCCGAGGCCCGGTTGCTCGCCCGGGTGGCCGAGGCGCACACCGCGCAGCGCCGCTTCGACGAGGCCGACCGGGAGTACCGGGCCGCGCTCGCCGTGTTGCGCCGGGTGGGCGACGAGCGGGCCCTGGAGGCCGTCGGGGCTGCCCTCGCGGACCTGCGGGAACGTGCGGACGCCGCGTGGTGACAGGTGTTTCGGAGGTATTGTCGAAGATGCCCGGTTAAGACCTCTTTGGTGGGAAAGTCGCAGGGGAAGCCTACGAACCTGCCAATGCGCGCGGGAAAATTATTCACTTTGGAAGGCTGACACGCCGACTGGGCTTCATTACACTCGGACTCAGTCGCGCAGCGATCCCCGCCCCGGGCTGCCCCGGAGGCTTCCCCACGTGCGCGTCGCCCACCGGTCTTCTCCGGTCGGGACCCCCATGGCAAGAGGACGTGTTTAGCCGTGAAGGTCGGCATCCCCCGCGAGGTCAAGAACCACGAGTACCGCGTGGCCATCACGCCCGCCGGCGTGCATGAGCTGGTCCGCAACGGACACGAGGTCTACATCGAGGACAACGCCGGTGTCGGCTCCTCGATCCCGAACGAGGAGTACGTGGCCGCCGGCGCCACCATCCTCCCCACCGCCGACGAGGTGTGGGCCACCGCCGACCTGCTGCTGAAGGTCAAGGAGCCCATCGCCTCGGAGTACCACCGGCTGCGTAAGGGCCAGACCCTCTTCACGTACCTGCACCTGGCGGCCGACCGGGCCGGCACCGACGCGCTGATCGCCTCGGGCACCACCGCCATCGCGTACGAGACCGTGCAGCTGTCGAACGGCGCGCTGCCGCTGCTCGCCCCGATGTCCGAGGTCGCGGGCCGCCTGGCCCCGCAGGTCGGCTCGTACCACCTGATGCGTCCGGCCGGCGGCCGCGGCACCCTGCCGGGCGGCGTTCCCGGCACCCACCCGGCCAAGGCCGTCGTCATCGGCGGTGGCGTCTCCGGCTGGCACGCGGCCACCATCGCCGTCGGCATGGGTTACGAGGTGACCCTGCTGGACCGCGACATCAACAAGCTGCGCGAGGCCGACCGCATCTTCGGCACCAAGGTCAAGACCATCGTGTCGAACGCCTTCGAGCTGGAGAAGGCCGTCCTGGAGGCCGACCTGGTCGTCGGTGCCGTGCTGATCCCGGGCGCCAAGGCCCCGAAGCTGGTCACCAACGAGCTGGTCTCCCGCATGAAGCCGGGCTCCGTGCTGGTCGACATCGCCATCGACCAGGGCGGCTGCTTCGAGGACTCGCACGCCACCACGCACGACGAGCCGACCTTCAAGGTCCACAACTCGGTCTTCTACTGCGTGGCCAACATGCCGGGCGCGGTCCCGAACACCTCCACCTACGCGCTGACCAACGCCACCATGCCGTACGTGCTGGAGCTGGCCAACCGTGGTTGGAAGGACGCGCTGCGCCGCGACGCCGCGCTCGCCAAGGGCCTGAACGTGCACGAGGGCCAGATCACCTTCCCGGCCGTGGCCGAGGCCTTCGGCCTGGAGTCGGTCTCCCTGGAGAGCGTGCTCGCCTGAACACCCTGACCGCCTGGCGGTCGTTCGCCCCCGACCCGATCCCTTCGGGCCGGGGGCTTCGCCATGCCCGCGATCAGCGGGTCGGCCGGCTACGTCGCTCTGTCGTCAATATCCGTCGGTCATGTCACCCGCCCGCAGAAACGTTGGGGCCGGTGACCCTCTCGTCCCTTGACAGCGGCCCGCTCGATAGTCGACACATCCTGCCCACTACCGTGGATTGTGTTGCTGCGAACGCCTTGAACGGCCTAGAGTCGCAAACCGTCGGCATGCTGCCACGCTGACGAATCGACATAGAGTCCTGGATGCCCAAGGAGGTAAGACGACTTGTGAATGAGTCGACAATTGCTCCCGGGGGTGGTCAGCCAGGACTGGCGGAACTCACCGCCGGCCAGCCGAGTGAGGAGCCCGGGGCCCGGCAGCCCTCCGTGGGCTCGGCCGAGGTCGGCTCGGTCGCACTCCGTACTTTCGAAGCACGCCAGAACACAGCACAGGTGACCACGGTGACCGATCACGACGCCGACCTGGCGGCCTACGGCCTGGCCTACGGCGAGTTCGCCTACGGCGCCTACGACGACCCGGACGCCGAGTACGAGCCGGACCCGGAGTACGCCGCCACGCTGGCCCCCGACGCCGCGCGCCAGCGCCGCGAGCGGGTCGGCCCGACCGGCCGTCCGCTGCCGTACTTCCCGATCCCCGCGCCGGTCGCCGAGCACGGCCCGGCCCAGATCATCGCCATGTGCAACCAGAAGGGCGGCGTCGGCAAGACCACGTCGACCATCAACCTGGGCGCGGCGCTGGCCGAGTACGGCCGCCGGGTGCTGCTCGTCGACTTCGACCCGCAGGGCGCGCTCTCGGTCGGCCTCGGCGTCAACCCGATGGAGCTCGACGTCACCGTCTACAACCTGCTCATGGAGCGGGGTCTGACGGCCGATGAAGTGCTGCTGAAGACGGCGGTCCCGGGGATGGACCTGCTGCCGTCCAACATCGACCTCTCCGCCGCCGAGGTGCAGCTGGTCAGCGAGGTGGCCCGGGAGTCCGCGCTGGCGCGCGCCCTGAAGCCACTGCTGCCCGACTACGACTACGTCATCATCGACTGCCAGCCCTCGCTGGGCCTGCTGACGGTCAATGCGCTGACGGCCGCTCACAGCGTGATCGTCCCGCTGGAGTGCGAGTTCTTCGCGCTGCGCGGTGTCGCGCTGCTGACGGAGACCATCGAGAAGGTGTGCGAGCGGCTCAACCCCGAGCTGCGCCTGGACGGCATCCTGGCCACCATGTACGACTCGCGCACCGTGCACAGCCGTGAGGTGCTGGCGCGCGTCGTCGAGGCGTTCGGTGAGCACGTCTTCCACACCGTCATCGGGCGGACCGTGCGCTTCCCGGAAACCACCGTCGCCGGCGAGCCCATCACGACGTACGCGACCAACTCGGTCGGTGCCGCCGCCTACCGCCAGCTCGCCAGGGAGGTGCTCGACCGGTGCCGCCCCGCCGAGTGAGTCTCCCGGGTGCCGACGAGCTGTTCCGGACCACGGGAGGGATGGCGCTGTCGCCGTCCCTCGCGCCGCGTCCGGCCGCCGAGGCATCCAGACCGGAGACCGCGCGGACCGTCAACGGCCGACCGGACGGCGCGGAGGGCGCCGAGTCCGCCCAGGGCACCCAGGGTGCGCAGGGCGACCGGGGTGACCGGCAGGTGACGCCGGAGCAGCAGGCGGCCGGTGGGGTGCCGACGGCCGCGCAGCCGCCCGTCCAGCGCTCCGGAGCGGCCGGGCCCGCGTCCACTGCGGGCGCCGGGGGTGCCGCGGGCGGCCGCGGTGCCGGTTCCGCCCCGGCGCCCCGGACGCACCAGGGCGCCGCCGAGGAGCAGCCCGGTGCCGCCGGACGTGCCCGGCCGCGCGGCCGCGCGCCGCGCCGGCCCAGCGGGCGCGAGCGGCACGACGAGAAGATCACGGTGTACGTGTCCGCCGAGGAGCTCATGGATCTGGAGCACACCCGGCTGGTGCTGCGCGGGGAGCACGGCCTGGCCGTGGACCGCGGGCGGATCGTCCGGGAGGCCATCGCGGTCGTCCTGGCGGACCTGGAGCAGCGTGGCGAGGCCTCGATCCTGGTCCGGCGGCTGCGCGGCCGGTAGGCGGTCGGCGCTGAGTGGCGCGTTGGGCGTTGAGTGGTGCGCGCTGAGCGGTGCGCGCTGAGCGCCAGGCGTTGAGTGGTGCGCGGTGTGGAGGGCGGCCGGCGGGTTTGCGTCGGGCGTGGAGGGGGGCCGCGGGCCCGGCGTGGGGAGGCCGCCGGTCGAGCGGTGGGGCGCGCCGGGGTGTCGGCGGCGCCGAAGGACGCCGGAGGGCCGGCGAGGGGCCTCAGGGGTGCGGGGCGGGGTCGGGGCGGGCCTCGGGGTACGAGGGGCGTGTCGGGCGCCGCGGGGCCGCTCCTGGGGGCGTGGGGGGCTTCTGGCGAGACTCTGTGGTCGGACGGTCGGACGGTCGGGTAGTCGTCCTGTCGGACGGTCGGTTGGTTGGACAGTCGGGGTGGGCGCGCGTTTCGAGGGCCTCGTACGGGCCCGTGGGCGCCGGGTGGACGTCCGGTCCGGGCCCGGCGGGACGGCGTGTCGGGTGGCCCCTGAGCGGGGCCGGTGGCCGGGACGGGTGAAGATGGACCGCCATGCCCAGGACCGCCGAACCAGCCGCCACCGCCGTGAGATCGACCGAGGACGAGTCGCGGGGCGGCTTCCGGGTACGGCTGGACAACTTCGAGGGCCCCTTCGACCTGTTGCTCAGCCTGATCGCCAAGCACAAGCTGGACGTCACCGAAGTGGCGTTGGCCACGGTGACGGACGAGTTCATGGCGCACATCCGGGCGATGGGTCCGGACTGGGACCTGGACGCGACGACCGAGTTCCTCGTGGTGGCCGCCACTCTGCTCGACCTCAAGGCCGCCCGGCTGCTGCCCGTGGCCGAGGTGGAGGACGAGGCGGACATCGCCCTGCTGGAGGCCCGTGACCTGCTGTTCGCGCGACTGCTCCAGTACCGGGCGTACAAGCGGGCGGCGGCACTGTTCGGCGAGCGCTGGGCGGCCGAGCTGATGCGCCGGCCCCGGACGGCCGCCCTGGAACCCCGGCACGCCGAGCTGCTGCCCGAGGTCGTGCTCACCATCGGGCCGCAGCGGCTCGCCGAGCTGGCGGCCAAGGCGATGGAGCCCAGGCCCGCGCCGGTCGTGTACGTGGACCACATCCACACCCCGCCGGTGAGCGTGCGCGAGCAGGCCGGGCTGGTCGTGGGGCTGCTCACCGAGCTGGGCGAGGCCTCGTTCCAGCGACTGGTCGAGGACGCGCCGGACGAGCTGGTGGTGGTCGCTCGCTTCCTGGCGCTGCTGGAGCTGTACCGGGAGCGGGTGCTCGCCTTCGAGCAGCCGGAGGCGCTCGGCGAGCTGCTGGTGCGCTGGGTGGCCGAGGAGGGCCGGGTGGCGGTCGAGGTGACGGACGAGTTCGACCGGCCGGCCGGCGAGGTCAAGGAGGAGGAGCGGTGACGAGCGGCGGGAACGAGGGCGGGCGGCCGGTGCGGCGCCCGCTGGGGCTGCCGGGGCGGCCGCGGGCCGAGGAGTGGCTGGAGCCGGTCTTCGAGCTGTTGCCGGAGCCGGTGGAGGCCGTGGGGGCGGTGGAGGTGGTGGAGCCCGGGGTACGGGTTGGGCCTGGGGATCCCGGGGAGCCTGGGGAACTGGAGGAGCCGGCCGGGGTGGGGGCGGAGGCGCGTGTCGTGCACCAGAAGTCGGCCCCGTCGACTTCCGGTGCCGTGGGTCCCGCCGACGCCGGGCTGCGGGCCGACCTGGAGGCGGTCCTGATGGTCGTCGACGAGCCGGTGGCGGAGGAGCGGCTGGCCGGAGTGCTGGAACGGCCCCGGGCCGAGGTGGCCGCGGCGCTGCGCGAGCTGTCCGCCGAGTACGCGGCCCAGGGCCGCGGCTTCGACCTGCGGCTGGTCGCGGGCGGCTGGCGGTTCTACAGTCGGGACACCTGTTCCGCGGCCGTCGACCGGTTCCTCCTGGACGGCCAGCAGACCCGGCTCAGCCAGGCCGCGCTGGAGACCCTCGCGGTGGTCGCCTACCGGCAGCCGGTGTCCAGATCGCGGGTTTCCGCCGTCCGCGGTGTGAACTGTGACGGCGTGATGCGTACCCTGGTACAGCGAGGACTGGTGGAAGAGGCCGGATCCGAGCCCGAAACAGGTGCGATCCTGTATCGGACGACGAACTACTTCCTGGAACGGATGGGGCTCCGCGGCCTGGACGAGCTGCCGGAGCTCGCTCCCTTCCTGCCCGAGGTCGACGACGTGGAAGCGGAGTCCCTGGAGGGCACGATGATCGCGGAGGCGGTCGCCGCCGCTGCCGCGCAGGCCGCGGACGGCAGTGGCGAGGCCGGTCGGGCCGGGCCCGATCGGTAGGGGGCGGTGAGGTCGGCCGAAACGACCGCACATCCCAGACGGAACGACGTACGGACACTTTGATGCGTAGCAGTGGCAACGGCAGGAACAGCAGCGGCGGCGGGAGCAGTCGCGGCGGACAGGGCGGGGGCCGGGGCGGCAGCTCCTACGGCGGCGGCAGCGGCCGCGGCGGCTCGGGCGCACGCGGGGGTTCGTACGGCGGCGGGAGCGGCCGTGGCGGCTCGGGTTCGGGCTCGTACGGCCGTGACGACCGGCGCGAGGGGCGCCGGGACGACCGTCGCGACGACCGGCGCTACCCGGACCGCCCGCTGCGGCCCGAGGAGCGCAAGTACGACCGCCCCGAGTACGGCGGCGGCCCCAACGCCACCCCGGCCCGCGGCGGCTACGCCGGCCGGCGCCCCGGCCCGGCCCCGCGTCCGCGCCGCGAGGGCCAGGGCGCCCCGGGCGACCCGCGCCGTCAGCCGCAGCGCTCCCGCGAGCTCCAGGCCAAGATCGAGGACGCCGTCCTCGCCCGGCACGACAAGCCCGCCGTGAAGCTGCCCAAGACCTTCGGCGAGCCCGAGGGCGAGCGCCTCCAGAAGGTGCTGGCCCGGGCGGGCGTCGGCAGCCGCCGCGCCTGTGAGGAGCTGATCGAGCAGGGCCGGGTCGAGGTCAACGGCAAGCGCGTCACCGAGCAGGGCAAGCGGGTCGACCCGCAGAACGACGAGATCAAGGTGGACGGCCTGACCGTCGCCACCCAGTCCTACCTGTTCTTCGCGCTGAACAAGCCGGCCGGCGTGGTCTCCACCATGGAGGACCCGGACGGCCGCCAGTGCCTGGGCGACTACGTGACCAACCGGGAGACCCGGCTGTTCCACGTGGGGCGCCTGGACACCGAGACCGAGGGCATCATCCTGCTCACCAACCACGGCGAGCTGGCCCACCGTCTGACCCACCCGCGCTACGGCGTGACCAAGACCTACCTGGCCGCGATCCAGGGCCCGATCCCGCGGGACCTGGGCAAGCAGCTCGCCCAGGGCGTGGAGCTGGAGGACGGCTACGCGCGCGCCGACAGCTTCAAGGTGATCTCCAACGTCGGCAAGAACTACCTGGTCGAGGTGACCCTGCACGAGGGCCGCAAGCACATCGTCCGCCGGATGCTGGCCGAGGTCGGCTTCCCGGTCGAGAAGCTGGTGCGGACCCACTTCGGCCCGATCGCCCTGGGCGACCAGAAGTCGGGCTGGCTGCGCCGGCTGACCAACCCGGAGGTCGGGCAGCTGATGCGCGAGGTCGGCCTGTAGGCCCTTCCGCTCCGCCGGAGCCCCCGGACGCACGTGCTGCGGCCGGGGGCTCCGGCGTTGTCGTGGGGGCGGTGGTGTGGGGCGGGTGTGGGAGCCGGGGTGGGGCGGTGTGGGCTGGGGTGGGCTGGGGTGGAAGTGGCGCGCGGGCGTTCGGGTGCGGATGTCCACGTTTCGGACGAGTGGTGTGAGCCGGGACGCAACCGCTGGTCACGGCCTTGTCAGCGTCATGATCCGTGGCCGAGGATGGCCATCGGAGCACCACCCCGGCGTGTGGCGGGACCGCGCCAGTACGGGACCGCGGCGGCACGGGGCGGCGCCGGTACGGGGCGGCGCGTGGGGTCGGGGCGGGGCCGGGCCGACTGGACGGGGCCAACGGGAACGGGCGAGCAGGGGAGAGGGCGTCGTGTCCGATGCAGCACTGGGGCGGGCCGGCGGACAGGCCCTCGGCGCGCTGGGACTGGCGGAGCCGGACGGGCAGGTCTACGCGGCGCTGGTGGCCAACCCGCAGTCCACGGCGGAGGAACTGGCGGAGAGCTGCGGGCTGACGTTCCAGCAGAGCGTGCGCGCACTGGACCGGTTGGCGCAGCAGGGCATGGCCACCCGGGCGCCGGTGGACCGGCACCGCTACCTGCCGGTGCCGCCGGACGTCGCGATAGGCACCCTGATCGGCCACCGGGAGTCGGAACTGCGCTACGCCCGGGCCGAGATGCACCGGCTGATGGACGCCTTCCGGGAGGCCTCGCGGTACACCGACCCGGCGCACTCGGTGGAGGTGCTGACGGGCGGCGAGGCGATCGCGCAGCGGCTGGAGCACATCACCGAGACCAGCCAGTACCAGGTGCGCGGCTTCGACCGCCCGCCGTACATCCAGGACCCGGTGGCGCCGATGCCCCTGCAGCGGCGGCGGTTGCGTGAGGGTGTGAAGTTCCGGACGGTCTACGACCGGGAGGCGGTGGCCTGGCCGGGGCGGCTGGAGAAGAACATCCTGGTCGGCGTCGCGGACGGCGAGGAGGCGCGGGTTAGGCCCACGCTGCCGATGAAGATGATCATCTCGGACGACCGGATGGCGATCATTCCGATCAGCGTCGGCGACAGCGTGCTGGATGCCGCGTACGTGATCCACCCCTCGGCGCTGCTCCAGGCGCTGGACACGCTGTTCGAGGCGGAGTGGGAGCGGGCCGTGCGGTTGCAGGCGGAGGCCGGCACCGGGGACGCCCCGTCGGGGCCGGAGGCCGACCACCGCAAGCTACTGGGCCTGCTGGCGGCCGGACTCACCGACGAGTCGATCGCACGGTCGCTCGGCTGGAGCGCCCGGACCACCCAGCGCCGGCTCCAGAGCCTGATGCGGTCGCTGGGTGCCACCACCCGCTTCCAGGCCGGGATGGCGGCCCGGGAGCGGGGGTGGCTGTAGGAAATGTTGTGACAATTCCTGGTGTCGCGACGGGTGCGGGGGTGTGGTTGTCCGCGGCGTTGCGACGGTCCGTGTGTTCGGCGGGAGCCGCTGGAGCCACGGGATCCTCGAGAATTGTCATAACTTTTCCCGGGGGTTGTGGCCGTTCGTGGAGTCGTGGCGGTCCGTGTGTTCGGCGGGAGCCGCTGGAGCCACGGGATCCACGGGAATTGTCATAACTTTCCCCGGCCGCCCCCGTCAGCTCCAGGGGCTGAGCGAGGCCCAGCGGCCGTCCGGGCCGCGCTCGACCTTCTCCAGGCCGACCACGGCGGTGCGGTTCAGCCGCCCGTAGACGTGCGGGAACAACACGCCGGGGGTGGCCCCGGGCGGCGGGGCGCCGTGCGGAGCCTCCCACTTCACCATCGGCTCCACCAGCGACTCCTCGATCAGCAGCACCATCAGCGGGTCGGGGGTGTCGGCGAAGAAGGCGTTGGCCACCGCGAGCACCGTCTGCTCATCCGCCGAGCAGTGGATGAACCCGTCGGTGAGCAGCGACGCGGTGGCGTACGGGCGACCGGGGTCGGCCAGCCAGTCGTCCAGGGGAGCAAGGTGGAGGATCATGCTTCCTTTTCTACCCGTTGTCTCCGGTTTGGTCCTGAGCGGCCGTCATCGGCACGGTGGTGTCCACCACCGACCGGCCGCAGCGGTCAGAGCCCGGCCACCTTGGCCGAGGCCGACACCTCGTACACCAGGGTGAGGGTGCGCCGGGCGCCGGGGGCGAGCGGGACGTCCCAGCGGACGATGCCCTCGGAGTCGAAGGAGTCCGGCGCCGGGGAGCAGTCCTCCTTGCGCAGCCGTACCTCGACCGCCGACACCTCGGAGACCGGAACTCGCTCGCGTACCGTGACGACCCGCTCGTCGCGCTCCTCCGGGCCGGAGAATCGGGACAGGTGCAGCCGGACCGTCCGGGTGGTGGTCTGGCGGCCGGTGAGGCCGCCGGTGGCCTGGCGCTCCTCGGTCTCCCGGACCACCCGGTAGCCGTCCGAGCTGCCGAAGGACAGTTCGGCCTCCGCGCCGGCGGCGGTGAAGCGCAGCTCCCCGCGGCCGGTGAAGCCGCTGCCGCGGACCAGCTCGACCGGGCCGGACAGCAGCGGGTGTCCGGCCGCGTTGCGGAACCGGATCACCTGGGTGACCAGCGGGGACAGCTCCGGGGCGCAGGCGTGTTCGCCGGTCGCCGGGCCGGTGAAGGAGCCCAGCGGCACCCGGTGCGCGCGGCCGTCGGAGGGCACCGTCGCGGGCGCGGGGGCCGGCAGCACCCGGACCTCACCGCCGTCGTCCACGCCCGGCACCCCGGAGGCCGGGCCCAGGGTGGCGACCGCCTCCTCACGCAGCTCGACCTCGACCGTACGGCGTTCCTCGTCGGTGCGTTCGCGCAGCACCAGGACGTCCTCGGCGACCGAGGGCGGGGCGGCGGCGAGGGCGGAGCGGGCGGTGGAGAAGGTGAGCCGGGCGTTGATCCAGTCCTCGCCGGTGCGCTGCCAGACCACCGCTTCCGACTCCAGGCGCAGCTCGCCGCTGTCCAGAGTCGCCCGGTAGGAGGGGCGCCACAGGGCGCAGGGCACCAGGTGGGAGACGGTCAGCTCGGCGGGGCCGGGCCGCGCCGCCTCGACGGTGAGTTCCAGGTGGGCGGTCAGCTCGACCGGCTCCTCCTCGGCCTCGTCCAGAGCGGTCAGGACCTGCGAGCGTTCCTGCTCCAGGCGGCGCAGGCGGGAGTGGGTGGCGCGCAGTTCCTCGCCGTAGCGCTCCCGCTCGGCGTCCACCCGGCCGAGCTCCCTGGCCCAGCGGTTGGGTTCGAGCTCGCCGAGGCCGGCGCCCTCGCCGATCTCGCGCAGGAGATCGGCGGACAGCTGGGCGAGCAGGGCCAGCCGGGCCTCCAGCCGGGCCCGGGTCTGGTCGGCCAGCCGGGTCTCGGCGTCCAGCCGGTGCAGCCGGTGGCGCAGTTCCGAGTCCTCCGGACCAAGCGGGAGCGGGGCGCGCGGGGCCCAGCTGCGCACCAGCCGGGCGTCCAGCACACGGACACCGTCGGTGGCGGACTCGGCGCGCAGGGTGCGGTCGACGGCGAGGGCGGTGAGCGGGCCGAGGCGCAGCCGCTGCACGCCCGCGGCGAGTCCGACCGTCCTGGTGCGCTCGACCTGGCTGCGGTCCTCCAGGCAGGTGACGGCGGTGACGGGGAGGGGAAGGGTTTCGACGGTCATCGCTCAGTTCCTCCGGTTTCCGCCGACGATGGCCTTTCCGGCCGGGATCTTGATCAGGTAGCCGCCGTCCAGCTCGGTGCGGCCGCCCGGTGGCAGGTCGACCCGCCAGAGCCGGGTGCTGGGCGGGCAGTCCGGGGTGGAGACGGTCGGGGCGTGCCAGTCGGCCCGTTCCTCGATCCGGATCTCGGCGTCGGAGGTGACCGGCACCCGTTCGCGGACCTCCACCGTGACGGCGCGTCCGAGCCGGTTCGCCAGCAGGACGTGCACCCGGTGGTCGAGGACGGTGCTGTTGCCCTTCAGCATGCCGGTGGTGGACTCGTGCAGCTCGGTGCGGCGCGCCACCTCGATGCTCTCGGTGACGCCGATGCCCAGCCGTCGGGTGCCGCCGGGCGCCAGGGTGGGCAGGGCGGCGGTCAGCAGGAACTCGTCGTCCACGGTGACCTCGACCGGGCCGGCCAGGACGGCCTGGTCGGTGCGGTTGGCGAGCACCAGGGTCGCGTACACCTTCTCCTCGACGGCGGGGACGGTGACGTACTCGGGCCGAACGGCGAGCGGGATCTCGCCGACGGTGACGGTGTGCCAGGTGCCGTCGGACGGGATGTCGGCGGGGGCGGCGGCATCGAAGCGGTGGTCGAAGGAGCCGGCCGACTCGCGGGGCGGGACGGCGTGCCGGGGCAGGGCGAGGTCACGGAGCCGGCTGGTGCCGCCGGCGCCGGGTGGTGTCCAGAACGCCTCCGCGGGCTCGGTCCGCTCGGTGCGGGGGTGCAGGGTGCCGCGCCGGCCGGCGGGCTCCTCGGGGCCGGCCAGGACGAGGTCGGGGTAGTCGAGCAGGGCGGCGTCCGGGGCGAGGCCGGCCGGCGGGGGCGGGGCGGCGTGACCGGCGCGGCGGCGGGCCTCCGTGGGCGGGAGGCCGCCCGGGGCCTTCGGCAGCGGCGCCGCGGGGGCGACCGGGGCCGGGGGCGGTGGCGGGGCGCCGTAGCCGGCGAAGCCGCCGGGGGCGCCCGGGGGTGCGGGCATCGGCTGGTCGGCACTCAGCAGGCCACCGCCGTACGGGCCGGGGGCGGGGGCGATCTGCTCGTCGGCCGCGAAGGCCTCGGCCCGGGGACCGCCCGGACGGGCGCCGCCGAGACGGGCGGAGCGGGCGGTGACCGGGACGGGGGAAGGCGTCGGGGCCACGGCGGGGACGGCGATCGGGCGGTACAGGTCGTGGTGGGGTTCGCGGCGCGGCGCGGGGCGGTCGTAGCCGGCCGCGTCGTAGCCGGTGAAGAGGTCGGTCAGGCCGGCCGGGGGCTCCCGCCAGCCGGAGGGCGGCGGGGCGGGCTGGCTGCGGCCGATCCGCAGCGAGGCGAGCCGGGGCAGGTCGGTGCGGCGGTCGAGGTCGGCGGTGGACAGGGCGAGGCGCACGCCCGTCCAGTCCTCGCCGGTGCGCTGGGCGACGGTGGCGCGCAGGACCAGGTGGGCGGTGTCGGAGCCGGTCCGGTAGGACAGCCGGTAGGCGGGCACCCAGCGGGCGGCGGGGACGCCGTACTCCAGTTCCAGTTCCAGTTCCAGGTCGAGGTGGTCGTTGCCGGGGGTGGCGCCTTCGGCGGTGTCCGCCGTGGTGGCTTCGGGGGTGCCCGCGGTGGTGAGGGTGAGCAGGACGGTGGTGCTGGTCCCGACCGCGTCGGCCCGGTCGGCCGTGGACGCCCGCTCCAGCCGGTCGGCGGCCAGGTCGCGTTCGTGGTCGGCGAGTTCCAGCTCCTGGGTGAGCTCCTCGGCGCGCTTCTGCAGCCGGGCCAGCCGCTCGTCGACGAAGTCGGCGAGCTCCAGCCAGGCGTCGGCGGGCGTGCGGCGCAGCGGTTCGTCGCGTCGGCGCTGCGGTGGGACGGCGCGCAGCGCGGCCGTCTCGGCGATCGCGGCCAGGACCAGCCGGAGGCGCTCGGCGAGCGCGCTGCGGTGCTCGGCGGCCTCGTCCAGGGCCCGCTGCAGGTCCGGAAGTTCGTTCGGTTCGCGGAGTTCGGCGAGTCGTTCGAGCCGGGCCTCGGTGACCGCGGTGCCGGCCGGTCCGGCGAGCACCCGGGCGCGCAGCGAGCGGCCGTCCAGGGCGGCGGGCAGGCCGGTCAGCCGCAGTCGGCTGCCGGGCGGGAGCGGCACGGTGGCCCGTCGGCGGCACACCGCGCCCTCGGCGTACACCACGACCGAGTCCAGGACCGACGGGTGGGCCGGTACGGCCGGCGGTTTCGACTGCCCGCTCCGGCCGCTGTGCTGATCGTCCATGCGCAACCCCTTCGTTCGCGTGTCGCCCGCCGCGTGGCGCTCGTCGGCCGTCGCTTGCTGCTCGTGCGTGTCGCTTGTTACTCGCCGCTTGCGGCATGCCGCAAGCAGCTTGTCGTCGCCGCGCGGGTTCCGGCCTGTCCGTTGCCTTCCCCCGGGCGGCCAGTCTGCCCGGCTCGGGGACGGGCGTCGCAGGATTTCCGGTGCGGCGTGAGTGCACTGTGTGGGACGGGGCCGGGCCCGTCGCGGTTGCCGGTGCCGGAAGCTGCCGGACCGTCGTCCCGGTTGCCGGGCGCCGGGTGGGGACTTCGGCGCGGTTGATGAGGGAGGATGGGGCGCGGGTGCTCCCGGACGGTTCCGGCACCTGTCGAGAATCGTGATGAGGAGAGCGACCCGCCATGCGCACTGCCGTCGTCGTCGGCACCGGACTGATCGGCACCTCCGCCGCGCTCGCCCTGACCGCTCGCGGGCTGACCGTCCATCTGGAGGACGCGGACCCGGACGCGGCCCGCACCGCCGAGTCGCTCGGCGCCGGCACCACCGACCCGGTCGACGGCCCGGTCGACCTGGCGATCATCGCTGTCCCGCCCGCGCTGGTCGGCAGCGTGCTCGCCGACTGCCAGCGCCGCAACCTGGCGCACTGGTACACCGACGTCGCCAGTGTGAAGGCCGGACCGCGCAGCGAGATCGCCGAGCTGGGCTGCGACACCGTCCACTACATCGGTAGTCACCCGATGGCCGGCCGCGAGCGCTCCGGTCCGCTGGCCGCGCGCGCCGACATCTTCGAGGGCCGCCCCTGGGTGCTCACCCCGACCGCGGACACCGACACCGAGACGCTCAACGCCGCGCTGGAGCTGGTCGCGCTCTGCGGCGCGGTGCCGATCGTGATGGACGCGGCCGAGCACGACCGGGCGGTCGCCCTGGTCTCGCACGCCCCGCAGCTGGTCTCCTCGCTGGTCGCGGCCAGGCTGGAGAACGCCGACGAGACCGCCATAAGGCTCTCCGGCCAGGGCGTGCGCGACGTCACCAGGATCGCCGCCTCCAACCCCGGCATGTGGGTCGACATCCTCTCCGCCAACGCGGGCGCGGTCGCGGATGTCCTGGAGGGGGTTGCCCGCGACCTCGGCGAGACGGTCACCGCGCTGCGCGCGATGGAGGCGGTCGAGGAGAGCGAGCGCCAGGCGGGCGCGGCCGGGATCGAGGCGGTCATGCGACGCGGCAACACCGGCCAGGCCCGTATCCCCGGCAAGCACGGCGCGCCGCCCACCCGGTACGAGACCGTGGCGGTCGTGCTGGGCGACCAGCCGGGCGAGCTGGGCCGGCTGTTCGGAGAGGTCGGCGACGCCGGGGTCAACATCGAGGACGTCGTCATCGAGCACTCGACCGGGCAGCAGGTCGGCTTCGTCCAGCTGTCGGTGGCGCCGACGGCGGTGAAGCGGCTGACCAAGGCGCTGCGGGCGAGCGGCTGGAGCGTCCGGGACTGAGCCACTGAGGCCGGGTCGGACGTTTCCGGGGTGGGGCGTTCCGGGGTGGGGCGTTCCGGGGAGGGGCGTTCCGGGAAGGGGGCGGGTGTGATCATCGACTTGCCGTTGGGGGAGACCGGGCACGGGTTCGCCGGAGACCTGGTGGACCTCGGGAACGAACGGTTCCTGCGGGCGGTGCTGGGCGGAGGACACCTGATCCGCCACCGCAGCGTCGAGGTGATGTACGAGCGGCTCCGGCCCGTACCGCCGTACCCGGACTTCGCCGAGCCGGAGCCGACCTGCAGCCTGCTGCTGCGGGCCGCCCACGCCGCGTTCGCCGAGCACCTGCCGCTGAGCCTGTCCCCGGACGTGCTCTGGTACGCGGTGGTGCACGAGGTCGCGGTGCACGTACGGATGTATCCGCCGCGCTACCGGGCGCTGTTCGGCGCCGCCGGCGGGCGACGGGGCCCGATCGTGGTGCGGGACGACACCCTGGCGGGGCCGTCGGCGGGTTGGCCGGAGTCGGACTGGTCGGAGCCGGATTGGTCGCGATCGGTCCGACTGGTGCGGGAGCCGCTCGCGGCGGCCGTCGGCGCGGAGCTGGTGGACCTGTTCCGGCCGGACTTCTCCACCACGACGCCGGACGACGCCGCCTCGGCGCTGGTGGCGCTGATGGACGTGGTCAGTCCGTACTACGACTTCCGCTGGGAGACCCGCTGCGGGATCCCGAGGGTGCGGCTGGAGGGCACGGCCGGCGACTGGGTGCGGCTGGCGGCCGGGGTGGAATCGCTGGCGCGCTGCTTCGGCTGGCTGGCGCCGTGGTTCGCGCAGCTGCGGCCGGTGGTGGACGAGATCGCCGCGACGGCGGCCGGCGGTCCGGTGGACGAGGAGTTCTGGCGCTCGCTGTTCAAGTGGCGGGAGAAGTCCGGAGGGCCCCGGGTGACCGGCTGGCTCACCGCCTTCCTCGCCCACACCCAGACGCCTGACGGGCCCAGGCTGCGGCGCTCCTTCGACTGGCGGGAGGCGGCGGGTCGCGAGTACCACCAGGGGGCGTTCGAGGTGAACGACTTCCCGTCGCACCTGTCGAGCGTGCCGTTCGTGTGGGAGGTGCTGGGGCGGGAGGTGCCGATGGTGCTGGTCGGCGGGGTCCTCGGCGTCGAACGGGACGGGGAGTACCTGCGGCCGCGGCTGGGGACGGCGGTGCTGGAGGCGGCGGGGTAGCGGGGCGGCCGGTCGGTACCGACTGGTCGGGATCGACTGATCAGGGACGGCTGGTCGGGGTCGATCGGGCGGGGTCGGGGGTCGGGGTCGGGGGTCGAGGGCCGGGTCGACCGGTCGGGCCGGACGGTGCGGAGTGGGTCACGTCGGCGGTCCATTAACCTTGAGTGGAGACAATCCCGGCCGTCAGCCTGCCCAGGCTCCGGTTCCCATGCCCAGAGAGAGGTTCGCCCCGTGGACACTGCCGACCGAGCGCACGCCCCGGTCGTCGTCGCCATCGACGGACCCTCCGGCTCCGGCAAGTCGACCGTCTCGCGGGCGGTCGCCGCCAGGCTGGGCCTGAGCTTCCTGGACACCGGCGCCATGTACCGGGCGATGACCTGGTGGATGCTGGCCAACGACGTCGACGTCGACGACCCGGATGCCGTGGCCGTCGCGTGCGGCAAGCCGGTGATCGTCTCGGGCACCGACGCCGACGGCCCCACCATCACGGTGGACGGCCAGGACGTGTCCGGCCCGATCCGCGGCCCCGAGGTGACCGCCAAGGTCAGCGCCGTGTCCGCGGTGCCGGCCGTACGGTCCCGGCTGGTGGAGCTCCAGCGCGGCTGCGCCGAGGTCGCCGAGCGCGGCATCGTCGCCGAGGGCCGGGACATGGGGAGCGTGGTGTTCCCGGACGCCACCGTCAAGGTCTTCCTGACCGCCTCCGAGGAGGCGCGGGCCGCCCGCCGGGCGGCCGAGCTGCGGGCCAAGGGCGTGGACGAGGCGACCATCACCGCGATGGCCGCCGACCTCGCCCGCCGCGACGCGGCCGACTCCTCGCGGAAGACGGCCCCGCTGACCCAGGCCGCGGACGCGGTCCTGGTGGACACCAGCGACCTCACCCTGGAGCAGGTGATCGACCGGATCGCCGGGCTGGTGGAGGAGCGGGCCGGACTGTCCGCGGTCTGACCGGCTGCCGCCGGTCCGATCAGGACCGGTCCGACCGGCCTTCGGGCTTTCGGGCCTTCGGGCCGACCAACGAGTGAACCGCGGGCCGTCGAGGCGCCGCGGAGACAACCATCGCGCTGCCCCGAGCGGGGCAGGTACGCACGGCACGCCCCTGGGAAGGGCCGGGCCGGGAAACGGAACAGACGAACATGACCGCAGAGCACGCCGCCACCGGCCACGGTGAGCTGGACGCCGCCGACTACGCCGAGTTCATGGCGCTCGCCGCCGAGGAGGGCATCGACCTCGACGGCTTCGACGCCGTGGACGGTGCCGAGCACGTCCGACTGCCGGTGCTGGCCGTGGTCGGCCGCCCGAACGTCGGCAAGTCGACCCTGGTGAACCGCATCATCGGCCGCCGCGAGGCCGTCGTCGAGGACAAGCCGGGCGTCACCCGCGACCGGGTCACCTACGAGGCCAGCTGGAACGGCCGCCGCTTCAAGGTCGTCGACACCGGTGGCTGGGAGATCGACGTCCTCGGCATCGACGCCATGGTGGCCGCCCAGGCCGAGCTGGGCATCGAGCAGGCCGACGCGGTGCTGTTCGTGGTGGACGCCACCGTCGGCGCCACCGACACCGACGAGGCGCTGATCAAGATCATCCGGCGGGCGGGCAAGCCGACCGTCCTGTGCGCCAACAAGGTCGACGGCCCCTCCACCGAGGCCGAGGCCGCCTACCTGTGGTCGCTCGGACTCGGCGAGCCGTACCCGGTCTCCGCCCTGCACGGCCGCGGCTCCGGCGACCTGCTGGACGCCGTCATGGACGCCCTGCCCGAGGCCCCGCCGCAGACCTTCGGCGACGCCGCCCCCGGCGGCCCGCGCCGCATCGCGCTGATCGGCCGACCCAACGTCGGCAAGTCCAGCCTGCTGAACAAGGTCGCCGGCGAGGAGCGCGTCGTCGTCAACGAGCTGGCCGGCACCACCCGCGACCCGGTCGACGAGATGATCGAGCTCGGCGGCAAGACCTGGAAGTTCGTGGACACCGCCGGTATCCGCCGCCGGGTCCACCTGACCGCCGGCGCCGACTTCTACGCCTCGCTGCGCACCGCCTCCGCGCTGGAGAAGGCCGAGGTCGCGGTCGTCCTGATCGACGCCAGCGAGACCCTCGCCGAGCAGGACACCCGGATCATCTCGATGGCCGTCGAGGCCGGGCGCGCCGTCGTCATCGCCTACAACAAGTGGGACCAGCTGGACGAGGAGCGCCGCTACTACCTGGAGCGCGAGATCGAGCGCGACCTCGTCCAGGTGCAGTGGGCTCCGCGGGTCAACGTCTCGGCCAAGACCGGCCGGCACATGGAGAAGCTCGTCCCGGCGGTCGAGACCGCGCTGGAGGGCTGGGAGACCCGCATCCCGACCGCGCGCCTGAACGCCTTCCTCGGCGAGCTGGTCGCCGCCCACCCGCACCCGATCCGGGGCGGCAAGCAGCCGCGCATCCTGTTCGGCACCCAGGCGGGCATCCGTCCGCCGCGGTTCGTGCTGTTCGCCTCGGGCTTCCTGGAGGCCGGCTACCGGCGCTTCATCGAGCGCCGGCTGCGCGAGGAGTTCGGGTTCGTGGGGACCCCGATCTCGATCTCGGTGCGGGTCCGGGAGAAGCGCAAGAAGAAGTAGTGGGCAGGAGCGGTCGGTCCGTTGATCGACCGACCGCCCGGCCGGAGGGCCTCGCCATGGTGGTGGCGGGGCCCTCCGGCGTTTCCGGGCTCGGCCGGGGTTCCTGCGGGCGGCGCCCGTCCGGCCTGGAGGGTTCCCGTCGGCGGTTCCTGTCCGCCGTCCCTGCTCGGGGTCCTGTTCGCGGTCCCTGCTCCGGGTTCCCGTTCGAGGCTCCTGCTTCGGGGCGCAGTCCCGGCGTCAGCGGTGGTCGACGGTGGGGCCCGGGGGCAGGGAGAGCATCTGGCGGTGGCGGCCGCCGCCGCTGGGCGAGGAAGGAGCGGGGGCGAGGCCGATGGCCGTGCCCATCACCGGGGCGGGCGCGGGTGGCGTCGGCGGTACGGGTGCCGGCACCGGCAGCGAGTGTGGGGCCGCGCCCAGGTAGCCGGCCGCCACCCACCCCTGACCGTTGGTGAACTGGGCAGCGGGGACGGCGGGTGGGGCCTGGACGGGGGCCGGGGCGGTGTGGCCGAGGCCGTCGCTGGTGGGGGCGGTGGGCTCGGGACGGCCGGCGGAGTGGCCGTGGCGGTGGTGGCCGGCGCTGTGGCTTCCGCTGTGGCTTTCAGCGGTGTGGGCGCCGGTGTGACTGCCGGGGTGGGGGTTGGTGTGGGCGCCGGTGTGACCGCCGGGGTGAGGGTTGGTGTGACCGCCGGAGTGGCCGTGCTGCTGGGCGCCGGTGTGACCGCTGGCGTGCCCCCGGTCGTGCCCACCGGCATGACCGGGCTGCTGGCCGCCGGCGGGGCCCGAGCCGTGGCTCTGGGGGCCCGGAACGAACTGGGGCAGGCCCGGTACCTGGCCCGCGAGGGTGTGGAACGCCTGCTGCTGGGGCGGGTACGAGCGCTGCTCGCCGAGCAGTGGGTAGCCGTCGCGGACCGCGAAGCCGGTGAACTTCAGGTCCTCCTCGCCCGAGCGGTCGCCGGGAAGGGCACGGAAGAGGCGCCGGTACTCGGAGTACAGCTCGTCGTAGATCGGCGTGGCGGAGTGCGGGTGCTCGGCGTCGTACGACGGGCGCATGCTCGGGATCGAGCGCGAGGCGGTGGCGGACCGGCCGGGGGACGCGGAGACGTCGTAGCTGTACACGTAGGGGCCAACGAGCGAGAGGGGCGGGGGATGCGGGGCGCGGGAGCGGGGGCGCGTCCACACGCCGGAGCGTGAAGGAGGTGGGTGCGCCGGGCGGAGCGCAGGCACGCCGGGGCGCGACAGGCACGCGCCCGCCGGAAGGCGGCCGCGGGGGTGGGCGGCCGCCTTCCGGCGGGTCGGGCGCGGAGGCGGGTCGGGCGGGAGGCGGATCAGGTGCCGGCGAGCGGGAGGGAGGCGGCGACCACCTGACCCAGCGCCACCGCCCGCTCCAGCGCCTGGCGCAGCAGGTCCTCGCGGGGCTGTCGACCGACCATGCCGGCCGGCACGGCGTACATCGTCACCTCTGAGAGCTGGCTGGCCGCCATCCGCCAGGCGTCGGTGACCTGGAGCGGCTGGTGGGCCTGCCACCAGCCGGTGCTGCCGCCGGCCGCTGCGGGCTGGAGGACCGCGTGCAGCTTGCCCATCGCGACCAGGACGGACCAGCCGGGCAGCTGTTCCGGGGTCTCGTCCAGGTCGGTGACCGGCTGGAAGCCGGCGTCCTGGAGCAGGTCGAGGAACTCGTCCTCGCCCGAGGTGCTGCCGGGGCGGCCGACCGGGCCGGTCGGCTCGACCACCAGCGAGGCGTGCCCGACCCTGCCGTGCAGCACCAGCCCGCAGGTGATGCCGAGGATGGCGGCCTGGCCGGGGGCGCTCGGCTGGGTCGGGGCCGGACCGGCGGGCGTGGCCGGGGCCGGCGCGGGGGCGTGCGGTACGGCGGCGGGGACGGCGAGGTCCGGGCCGCCGGGCTGGGGCTGGCTGATGCTGCGGACGGCACCGGCCAGCTGCTCCTCGGAGACCGGTACGACCTGGGAGGGGATGCAGCGGGCGTGCGCGAAGGCGAGGACAGCCGTCTCGTCGCCGACGAACAGCACGGTGCTGGTGGGTTCCACGTGCGTGTCGCCGGGGGTCCGACAGGAGGTGCACTCGTAGCTGTCGGGGGCGCGGTCGCCGCCTAGCAGGCGGTCGGCCTCGTCGTCGCCGATCTCGGACCGGACCTCGTCGCTGACGTCGAGCATGCGCGGCACAGGGTCTCCTCGGATGGGTGTGGATGGGGTTCGGGGGCGGACAGGGGGAGGTCGCCATGCCCAACGGGCCCTTGTGTCAGGCGTCACGGGTGCCCGGCGAGGCTGACGGGAATTGCGTCGAATCCGACCGCACGGCGTGTTCTCGTGGTCGCAATCTGTCGATGTCGGGGTCAGGGCTGCCGGAATCAAACAGTGAGGTGAGTCACGCGGCCTGGATGTTTGATCTAGGAAACGACGGCCAAAGCGGACATTTCGGGCATGATTGCCTGGTCGTTACCACCGGTAACCCTTGGCTGAGCTGGGCAGACCGCCGAGGTTTTGGTTTCCCCGCCGACCGGCTCGTAGCTTCTTCGTCGGCGCAACGAGCGCCACCCGGGTTCACCCCCGACGCACGGCCCCCCGGTTCGCCGGGTGTGGCTGGTGCCCGCCGACGCGATCGCTCGAACAGGTCGCTCGGCGAGCGGCTGGGTGGCCGGGGCGGCAGCGGCACGTCCGACACGTGCACGGCCGTCCGACGGACGCGGCAAGCGATCGCGGCCCTCTCCAGGGCCTGGTTCCGCATGCCCGCCCGGGGCTGTCGAGAGGAACCCCATGACCTTCCGTAACGAGACCGCCGCTGCCACCACCTCCGCCGCCACCAAGCGCAACCGCGTTCGGATGGCCGTCGTGGCGGGCGCCGCTGTCGCGGCCCTGCCGGTGGCCGGCCTCGTCACGGCCACCTCGGCCTCCGCCGCCTCCGTCGCCACCTGGGACGCCGTCGCCCAGTGCGAGAGCGGCGGCAACTGGGCCATCAACACCGGCAACGGTTTCTACGGCGGTCTGCAGTTCACCTCCAGCACCTGGGCCGCCTTCGGTGGCACCGCCTACGCCTCGCAGGCCAACCTGGCCACCAAGGCGCAGCAGATCGCCGTCGCCGAGAAGGTCCTCGCCTCCCAGGGCCCGGGCGCCTGGCCCGTCTGCTCCGTCAAGGCCGGTCTGACCAAGGGCGGCGCCCCGGCCGCCGTCGACACCTCGGCGGGCTCGACCGCCGCCAAGCCGGCGCAGGCCCCGAAGGCCGCCGCCAAGCCGGCCGAGGCCCCGAAGGCCGCCCCCAAGGCCCAGGCCGCGCCGAAGAACGACGCCGCCGCCCCGAAGGCTGCCGCGCCGAAGGCCGACGCCCAGAAGTCCGCGCCGAAGGCCGACCAGGGTGCCAAGTCCTGGAACCGTTCGAACGACGCCAAGCCGGCCGCCAAGGGCAGCTACACCGTCAAGACCGGTGACACCCTGAGCTCCATCGCCGCCGCGCAGGGCCTGGACTGGCACGACCTGTACCAGAACAACGCCAAGGTCATCGGTGGCAACCCGGACCTGATCTTCCCGGGCCAGACCCTCAGCATCTGAGGTCCCGCCCAGCACCCGAGGCCCCGTGCGTAGCCGGTACCGGCTGCTCGGGCTTCACGGTGCCGGTGCCCGGTCGGACACTGATGTGCCGATGTGCCGATGTGCCGATGTGCCGACGTGTCGATGTGCCGAGGTGTTCGGCTTCCTGAGTCGAGGCGTTGGGCTTCCACGGCCGCTTCTCCACCGCGCGGGTTCCTCCGCCGGTCGGGGGAGCGGCCGTCGGCGTTCCGCGGTTTCTCGCGATGCTGTGCGGCGTCTCGTGGTGTTCGGCGGTGTTCGGCGCTGCTCCGCGGTACTTGGCAGTGTTCGGCGTGGTGTCCGGGCGTCACCGTGGGCGGCGTTGCCGGCCCTCCTGCGGGCGGGAGTCGGTACTCCCGGGGGGTGCCCGCCGTCGGTGGTGGGGCTGGGCCCGGGCGGCCGCGGTGCGGGAGGATGGTGGGGTGATCCAGGGCGAGCTGTTCAGCGATCCGGGCGGGTCCCCGGGTGGGCGCGAGCGTTCCGAGCCGGCCCCCGGCGCCGTCCTGCTCCCCGGTTGGCTGGACCTCGACGCGCAGCGCCGGCTGGTCGGTGCCTGCCGGGAGTGGGCCCGTCCGCCGGCCGGCCTGCACGCCGTGCGGATGCCCACCGGCGGGATGATGTCCGTCCGGATGGTGAGCCTCGGCCTGCACTGGTATCCGTACGGGTACCGGCGGGTCGCCGAGGACGGCGCGCCCGTCAAGTCGTTCCCGTTGCTGCTCGGGGACCTGGCGCGCAGGGCCGTCGCGGAGGCGTACGGGGCCGCGCTGGGGAAGGTCGCGGGCGCGGCGACGTACGCGCCGGACATCGCGATCGTCAACCACTACGCGCACGGCGCGAAGATGGGCCTCCACCAGGACCGCGACGAGCGGGCCGACGCGCCGGTGGTGTCGCTCTCGCTGGGCGACGGCTGCGTCTTCCGGCTCGGGAACACCGAGACCAGGACCCGGCCGTGGACGGACCTGGAGCTGCGCAGCGGGGACCTGCTGGTGTTCGGCGGCCCGGTCCGGTTCGCGTACCACGGGGTGGTGCGGACGCTGCCCGGGACGGCCGATCCGGCGCTGGGGCTGACCGGGCGGCTCAATATCACGGTGCGGGAGTCGGGGCTGGGGGAGTAGCCGGGGAGGGGCCTCCCCCGGGGGCGCGAGGTCGTCCCGCCGCCGCTGGTTCGTCGACTCGCCGACTTGCCGGTTCGCCGACTCACTGACTCGCCGACCCGTTTACTCGTCTACTCGTTCGAGTGAACTGGGGGTTCCGGGCCGCTGTGCGGGAATGACCAGGGTCGCCGGAGAATTCGAGTGAGCTGGAGAATTCGTTCGGAGTCAGGAGAGGAAGCGTGCGCGCATGAGTACCCCCGTCGACGATCTTGTCGATCTGCTCGACCTCGAGCAGATCGAACTCAACATCTTCCGTGGGCGCAGCCCCGAGGAGGCGCTGCAGCGGACGTTCGGCGGTCAGGTCGCCGGGCAGGCGCTGGTCGCGGCGGGGCGCACGGTGGATGACGAGCGCCCGGTCCACTCGTTGCACGCCTACTTCCTGCGCCCCGGTGTCCCCGGTGTGCCGATCGTCTACCAGGTCGACCGGATCAGGGACGGCCGCTCCTTCACCACCCGCCGGGTGCTCGGAATCCAGGGCGGCCGGTCGATCTTCGCGCTCACGGCCGACTTCCACAGACCCGAGGAAGCGGGCATCGAGCACCAGTACCCGATGCCGGCCGTCGCCGCCCCCGAGGGCCTGCCGAGCGCGCTGGACGAGGTCGGTTCCCGGCTCGGCGAGCTGCCCCCGTTCATCAGCCGCCGCCAGCCCTTCGACATGCGCTACGTCGACCGACTGCGCTGGAGCAAGGAGGAGCTGGCGGGAGTCGAGGCGCGCAGCGGCGTCTGGCTGCGCACCAACGGCCCGCTGCCGGACGACCCGCTGATACACGTTTGCGCCCTCACCTACGCCAGTGACATGACGCTGCTGGACGCCGTCCGGGCCCCGGTCGAGCCACTGTGGGGCGAGCGGAACTTCGACATGGCGTCGCTCGACCACGCGATGTGGTTCCACCAGCCGTTCCGGACGGACGACTGGCTGCTGTACCAGCAGGAGTCCCCGATCGCGCACGGCGCGCGCGGCCTGGCGCGCGGGCAGATCTTCGACCGGCACGGCCGACTGGTGGTGTCCGTGGTGCAGGAAGGGCTGTTCCGTCCGCTGAAGCGCCACGACGAGTAGGTGATGCCTGTGGCAGGTGTCGTGCCCCGTGCCGCCGTGCCCCGTGGCGGCGTGCCCGGTGTCGGCGGCCCCGGTGTCGTCGGGCCCTGTGTCGTGCCGTGTGTTGCGCCCCGTTTCGGCGTGTTGCCGCCGTGTTGCGGTTTCGGCGGTTTCGAGTTGACGGGAATGATCCGTCCGAGTGGACGGTGTTGTGGATGACCGAGGCGGGCGGCCCGAACAGCGGGCCGTCCACGGACAGACCGGGAGGGTGGACCGATGACGGCGACGGCCGCGGAGGACTGGAAGCACTGGAGCGACGGCCGGGCGGCGTCGGTGAGCGCGCCGCACGGCCAGCTCGCACTCACCGGCACGCACTGGCTGGAGCCGGAGCCCGCCGAGATCCCCGGCCTGCCCGGGCTCTGGTGGGCCGACGCCGAGGGCGTCCGGGTCCGGGCGGAGGCGTCCGACGGCATCACGGTCGACGGCGCTGGCGAGCCAGTGGACGGCGACGTGCTGCTCCGCCCGGACAGCGACCCGGCCGCCGACACCGCCACCCTGGGCGCCCTGCTGCTCGTCCCGATCGAGCGCGAGGGCGAGCCGGCCCTGCGGGTCTTCGACCCGGCGGCACCCCGGCGGACCGCGTTCGCGGGCATCGCCGCCTACCCGTACGCGCCCGAGTGGGCCGTGCCCGCCGTCTTCACCCCGTTCGAGGACGGTGAGACGCAGTCGGTCGTCGTGCCGAACGCCGACGGGCGGGAGCGCCCGCTGGCCGTCTCCGGGCAGATCGCCTTCACCGTGGCGGGCGAGCACCGCACCCTGACCGTCAGCAGGTCGGGAGAGCGGCTCAGCGGCGTGATCGCCGACGCGACCAGCGGCATCGACACCTACCGCTTCCGTTTCATCACTCTGCCAGCGCCCGACGCCGAGGGCCGTACCGTCCTCGACCTCAACCGGGCCTACCTGCCGCCGTGCGCCTTCTCGGACCACTTCATCTGCCCGTTCCCGCCGCCGGGCAACCGGCTGGACTTTGCGGTGGAGGCGGGGGAGAAGCAGGTGCTGAGCCGGTAGCGGGCGGGGGCGGGGGCGGGGCCGGGCGCGGGCCGGGCCCCGGCGGGCCACTGGTGGCCACTGGCGGGCCGCCACCGCGGCGGGCCCCCGGTGCGGGGGCGTCCGGGGGCCGGGCGGAGCATGGGGGGCTATGTCGAACAATCAACATTCCACCCCGTCCTCCTCCCCCTCGCCCTCGCCCGTCTCGCCCCTTCCGTCCCCGCCGCCCTCCGCCGCGGAGCCCGAACCCGAACCCCAACCCGATCCCGGCCCGGGGGGCGGCCCCGGGCCGGAGGCGGCGGCCGGTGCGCCCTGGTACCGGCGGGCGTTCGCCGACCTCAGCCCGCTGCGCGACCATCCGGACTACCGCCGGGTCTGGGCCGGGCAGGCCATCTCCTCCATAGGCCAGCAGATGACGGCCGTCGCCGTCTCCGTCCAGGTCTACGACCTGACCGGCTCCGCCTTCGCGACCGGGCTGGTCGGCATCTTCTCCCTCGTCCCGCTGGTCGCCTTCGGCCTCTACGGCGGCGCCATCGCCGACACCGTCGACCGGCGGCGGCTGGGCCTGATCGGCTCGGCGGGCCTAGCGGTCGTCTCCGCCGTCCTGGCCGCGCAGGCGCTCGCCGGCCTCGGCCTGGTCGCCGTCCTGTACGCCGCCGTCGCCGTCCAGGCCGGCTTCTTCGCGATCAGCTCGCCCGCCCGATCCGCGATGATCCCCCGCCTGGTGCCCAGCCACCAGCTCCCGGCGGCGAACGCCCTGAACACCGTCAGCATGAACCTCGGCCTCACCGTCGGCCCGATGCTCGGCGGCGTCCTGATCGGCGCGTACGGCGCCCAGGCCGCCTACCTGATCGACACTGTCGCCTTCACCGGCACCCTCTATGCGATGTGGCGCCTGCCCGCCATGCGGCCGCTCGGCGAGCGCAAGGGCCGCGCCTCCGTCCTCGACGGCCTGCGCTTCCTGCGCGAGCAGCCCAACCTGCGCACCAGCTTCCTCGCCGACCTGGCCGCGATGGTCTTCGGCATGCCGCGCGCCCTCTTCCCGGCCATCGCGATCACCTTCTACGGCGGCGACGCCGGCACCGTCGGCCTGCTGGTCTCCGCCCCGGCCGTCGGCGCCCTGGTCGGCGCGCTCTTCTCCGGCTGGGTCGGCCGCGTGCACCGCCAGGGCCTCGCCATCCTCGTGGCCGTCGCCGCCTGGGGCCTGGCCATCGCGGCCTTCGGCGCGCTCCACAACCTCTGGCTCGGCCTCCTGCTACTCGCGGTCGCGGGCTGCGCCGACACCGTCAGCATGATCTTCCGCAACACGATGATGCAGGTCGCGGCCCCGGACGAGATGCGCGGTCGCCTCCAGGGCATCTTCATCGTCGTCGTGGCCGGCGGCCCCCGCCTCGGCGACTTCGAGTCCGGCACCGTCGCCGCCCTCACCAACCCCACCACCTCCGTGATCACCGGCGGCCTCGCCTGCGTCGCCGCCGTTCTCCTCCTCGCCGCCCGCCGTCCCGCCTTCCTCGCCTACGACGCCCGCCACCCCACTCCCTGAACCACCCACCCCCGAACCTGGCAGCGAGCACCCCCCGACGTGCTGTATTGTTTTCCACGTCGCCGGGACAACCGGAGACAAGGTCGAGAAGCCCACGGCAGAGCCCCCCAGGCCCCGCTGAAGGCGCCGAGACCACGGGACGTGGCGCAGCTTGGTAGCGCACTTGACTGGGGGTCAAGGGGTCGCAGGTTCAAATCCTGTCGTCCCGACTTGCTTAACTGCAGGTCGTAGGCCGTTTCCGCTTCTGGCGGGAGCGGCCTTTTTGATGTTCTGTCGGCTGGTGGTCGCAGTGTGGTCGCCGGGCCACATCGGCCACTCGGCAGCCTGTTCGGGCATTTGCTGCGTCTGATGGGCAGCCAGGCGGCGGTGGGGGCGCGGGTTCTGGTGCCAGGGGCGGTGGGCGCCGCAGGCGGGTTGACCGAGGATGGTGCGGTCGGCGGTGTTGAGTGTCCAGGAGATGGCGTCGACGGCTGCGCGGGCGGCGAGGCGGGTCAGTTCGGCGTAGATGTTCGCGGTGGTCGACAGGGTGCGGTGGCGCAGGGTCTTGGAGACGACCGGGAGCGGCGTTCCTGCGGCCAGGGCGAAGCTGGCGGCGAGGTGGCGCAGGTCGTGCAGGGCGATGCGGGGGACGCCGGCCTTGTCGCAGAGCAGGTGGAAGCGGTCGAGGACGGTCTTGGGGTGCAGGGGGCGGCCATGGCGGTGGAAGACGTAGCCGCCGGCGGGGGTGATCTGGCCGAAGGCGGGTGAGCCCGTACGCTCGTCGAGGGCGTCGACGACGCGGTCGGAGAGAGCGACCCAGGCACGACTGCCCTTGGTCTTCGGCGCGGTCAGCAGGAGCTGGTTGTTGTCGATCGCGGAGAGCGTCGCGCGGACGAACAGGGTGCGCTCGGGCAGGTGGACGTCGTCCCAGTGCAGGGCGAGGACCTCGCCTTTGCGCATACCGGTGCCGATCATCAGCTCGGCGAGGTCGGCGTACAGCGGGTCGACGAGGTGGGTGAAGCGCAGGAAGCGGGCCGCCTGTTCCTCGGTCCACAGGTGCCGTTCGGCCGCGGCGGGGCGGGAGATGAGCGGCGGCTTCGCGACGTTGCGGGCCAGGCGTTCGGTGTCGACGGCGGTGGCGAGGGCGCTGGAGAGCGTGGACATGATCCGGTGGACGGTAACCCTGCCCCGGTGCCGGCGCAGCTGGTCGGTGACGAAGGCGGCCAGGTGCTGACGGGTGAGGTCGTCCAGTGGGATACCGCCGAGAGCGGGGATGAGGTCCTGGGTGATGTAGTCGCGGTAGCGGGCGATGGTGGTGGGCTTGAGATGGAGGGCCTTCTCAGCGAGCCAGCTGGTGAGGTAGTCGGCGGTGCTCTGCCTCGGATCGGTGACGACGCCGAGGGGCAGGGACTCGTTGAAGCGCCTCAGCGCGACGCGGGCTTCGGTCTCGTCGGGGAAGCTGGCGCGGCGGATGGTTCGGCGGTGGCCGTCGATGGAGGGGGCGTCGACGGCGAAGGCCCAGCTGCCGTGGTGGGGGTCTACGGCGAGGTGCGGGCAATGGGTGCCGAGCTGGCGGCGGTCGGTGCCGCGGCAGCCGCAGCGCCGGTAGACGCGTCCTCGGTCCCGGCCGCCTGGAGTGTCAGGTGAGCAGCGCATGGCGATCGCCTCGGAATGATCGTGCGCGAGTCGTCCTCTCCTTCAGTGTGTGCTCGCGGGGCGACCACCGCGCGACCACCGGCTAAGGAACGCGGCCATGACCTGCGGATCTCCCTTGACCAGCGGCAAAGGGAGGCAGGGCGCGGCAGTCGGCTCTGATCAACATTTCGGATGACCGAGCGTGATTGTTACGGGGTGAGCAAGACGCGGCGGGGCCGGGGCGGGGGCCGGCCGGGGGTGGGGTGGGCATGCCCGTCAGCCGAGGTCTGGTACGGGGACGGTGACCTTGCCGGGCCGTGGTCGAGGGCAGTCGCGGGGCCCGGTCACTGGACTGCTCCGGCCTGGCCGCGCGTCCGCCCGGGCCGGTTCCGGGGTGCCCTATTGGTCCTGGTGCCGTCGGGGCCACCTGCCTGCGACGACCGAGCTCACAAGGAAGGCGGCACCGACCGCGTACGGCCAGGCCGCTGAAGTGATGACGGCGACGAGGAGGAAGGCCACGCCCCCGCCGGTGAGAGCCGCCTTGATCAGTGGCATCCGCGGGCCGGGCCGATGGTCGTGCGGCGTCATGGCTGCTCTCCTGTCGCCTTCGGAATGGGGCCTGGTCGGGCGTGAAAATGCCCTGACTCCGCTGGACTGGTGAGGAGACCCGTGACGTGATGGGCCCCGGGTGAAGAGCGGATCGCCGCGCGCCGCTTCCCTGGTTCACCGTGACCCAGTTGTCGGCCGAGCTGGCGTCGGTTGTCATGACCCCGAGCTCCTGCGTCCCGGCATCATGTGCCGCCGTACGACCGCAACGCCAGCGGTGACCGGAAGTATGCGGAACAGCCGCCGGGATGTACCCGCAAATGTCATAGTGCGATCGGGGAGAACCCAGGCTTATGCGGCTTCCGTCGATCAAGGGCGGGCAGGAACGTATCGGCAGCGGGCGGAGCGGGGCCCACGGACAGTGGTGTGGCCACCCACCCTGCCGGATGAGGCTGGCGGACAGCTGGCGAAACGTCATCACAGACGCCGGGCGGGTCTGCTCGACTACCGGATCCCGTTGTCCTTGATCCCAATGAAGGGAATGGTGACCATCCGGTCGATGACGGGTTCAGTCTCGTCGGCGGGGTTGGCCTAGGAGGCAGCCCTTAGCAGCCGGCACTGACAGCCGCGACCTGCCGGGGTGTCCTTCCGGCCCGTCTCCCCGCCCGCTTCCCGACGGGGTCGGATGGGGGCGACCGGATGGTGACGGTCGGTCAGGCCATGTGCGAGGGGACCGGCCGTCCTCCCGGATTCGACGGGATTTCGCCGGTCGTGGTCGGCTGGTCCGCGCTGGGGGCCAGGATCTGCACCGGTAGGGGCGCAGGGAAGGGGAGGCGTGTGGACGCTAACGATGCACTCGCGGCGGCGGTGGGGGTACTCCTCACCGATCCGAGGCAGGATCCGGGGTTCGAGGTCCGGGACGCCGAGCAGGCGGCCAGGGCGGTGGCCCTGCTCGACGAGGGGCTGGGCAACGGGCTCGGGGTGTTCCGGCTGATGGCCGAGGGCGGGCAGCAGGGGGCCGAGACGCTCTCCTCGGACGGCCTGCAGATCCTGTCCGAGATGGTGCAGAACGCCGACGACACCGGAGCGCGGGAGATCCGCTTCGTCTGGCGGCCGTCCGAACTGCTGATCGCACACGACGGCCACGGTGTGCGGCTGGCGGACCTCCTGCTCCTCGGGATGCCCTGGCTCAGTGGCAAGACCCGCGATGCCGAGGCGACCGGACGCTTCGGCATCGGGCTGGCGACGCTGCGGGCTCTGGCCAGGTCCTGGGAGGTGCACTGCCACCCGTTCCACGTCCGCTTCACCGACCTCGAACTCGCAGTGGCGGAGCCGCTGGAACTGCCGGCCGAGATCGCCGACGAGCGGTGGACGGTGTTCAGGATCCCGCTGGCGGACGACGTCCTCCCGGCGGCCGCACTGGTCCGGTGGTTCGAGGGCTGGAGCGACGGTTCGCTGCTCTTCCTCCGTCACCTGGAGCGAATCACCGTGGCGGCGGACGGTGCCGAGGCCGACGGCGGACGGCCGAGCACGGTGCTCCGCCTGTCCTGGCGCGAGATTGGGCGCAAGCGGCTCGTGGTCGGCGGCGGCGGAGCGGAGGTCGGCGTCCGGGAGGCCGTGACGACCGACGGTTCGGTGTGGCGGGTCTACGACACCCAGGTCGACTCGCCCGCCGGGGCGGCCCGCCGGAACAAGGCATCTGCAGCGACCATGCCGGTCGCCGTGGCACTCCCGCTCCGCCCCGGGACCGAGGGCAGCGTCCACGCGGGCCTGCCGGTCGCGCCGCTGGACCTCGCGGCGCGGGTGCACGCCCAGTTCGACCCCGTCGCTAACCGGGAAGGGTTCGCCGCAACCCGGCTGAACGACGCCCTGCTCCCGCTGGTCGCCGACCTCTGGGAGGCGGCGGTGCTCGACGTCCTCGGCGGGGTGGCACCCTCGGCCTGGCACCTGATCCCGCTGCCCCCGCAGCCCGGGGACCTCGCGCCAGCGGGACTCCCGCACACCCTGCGGGCCGAACTGCTGGACCGGGCCCGCAGCACTGTGGCTGTGGCACTCGCCCTGCCGCTCGGGACCGGGGAGCCGGTGCCGCTGACCGACCTGGCGGTGGAGGCCGCCGCTCTGTCGGAAGTGCTCGACCCGGCGGACGTCGCCCGGCTCGGCGGGCTGCCGCACACGTACCCCGCCACCGCCCGTGACCGGCAGGGGCGTTGGCGGCGGGTGCTCGCCGACTGGCGGTCCCACGGCGGGGCCGCTCTGGCCGAGGAGGTGGACATCGCGCGGGCGGTCGGCCTGCTAGGCCGGCCGGAGTACGAAGTGGGGCGCACCATCCGGCTGTCGGCGGTGGCGATCGACGCAGGATGGGGCCGACTGGTCGCCCGCGAGCCGTGCATCGTCACCGCCGACGGCCGCCGCCTGGCGCCGCAGAGCCACGCGCACGCGTTCGCGGCGTCCGAGGACAGCGGCCCACTGGACGTGCTGGGCCTCGTGGCCGACCTCCACCCGGCCTACTGGGCGGAGGACCGGGCGGGCCGGTCGGTGGTCGGCTGGCTCAAGCAGTCCGGCGCCCTGCTGCGGCGGGACGACACCCGGGCGGTGCTGCGCCGAGTCGCCGAGATGGGCGACGCCGGGGCTCGTCTTCAGGGTGATGACGACCGGCTGGTCGAGCAACTCGTCGCGCTGCAGATGGCGTTGGGTGAGGTGTCGAAGAAGGACCAAGAGGTACTCGGTCGGCGGATCGGGCGCGCGGTGGTGCTGAACTGCTTCGGCTACGGTCCGGACGGGAAGGAGACCCGCAGTCGGAAACATCCTGGTGAGGCGTACCTCTCCAAGCCGTTGGAGACCACGGAGGGGGACCGGTTCGCCGTCGCCGCCGGGAAAACGCCGGAGCTCACCTGGGTGGACCGCTCCTACGCGCGCTCACTGGTGCCGTCCACCCGGAACAACGGGCTCGGCCCGGGAGGCTTCCTGCGCCTGCTGGGCGTGGCCGACGCGCCGCGTCTGGTACCGGTGGTCGAGGTGCTGCCCCGGCCTGGACGTCACGCCAAGGAGTACTGGGGAGACCAACGGGTGGGCCTCGCCCTCGAGTTCGCCGCCTCGCTGGAGGGCCGTCAGGCGGACCTGCGGAAGCTGGCAGCCACTCACACCCTGGATGACCAGGTCAGCCCCGAGCTCCAACTCGTCGTCCGGCACATCGTCGCCGAGCCGGACCCACACGAGCGCCTGCGCCGTACCGCGGCCCTGCTGGCGACCCTGGGCAAACCCGGCATGCTCACCTCGCCCGACCAGGCCCGGGTCAAGGCGGCGCGGGCCTACCAGAAGTGGGAGGTGAAGGGCAGCACGCCGGCGCTCTGGGTCTGGCAGCTGCGACGGACCGCCTGGCTGGAGGATGCGCGGGGGCGCCTGCGCACCCCTGCCGAACTGCGCTTGCGGACAAGGGACTCGGAGGCGCTCTACGGCCACGACGATCCGGGCTATCTGCACCCCGAGATCCAGCGCCTGACAACCTCCTGGAGGGAGGTGCTGGCCGCGCTCGGCGTGGCCGCCGACCCCGACGTGCCCGAGCTGATCGCGCGGTTGCGGCAGTTGCGGGGTCGGTCTGTGCGCGGCCCCGAGGGGGACACCCTGGAGGCCGAAGTCCTGCTCGTCTACCGAGCGTTGGCCGGGCGGTTGGCGGACGGGTCGGCCGATCCGGCCCGGACGGCAGCGGAGGAGATCAGGACCGCGTTCCTCGGCCGGGTGGACCTGGTGCTGACCGACCGGGGCTGGCGGCGGCCGGCTGCCTGTCTGCGGGGACGGTCGGTGCTCCGGGGATTCCGGCCCTACGTCCTCGCCGGGCCCGAGCTCACCCCGTTGTGGACCGCACTCGGCATCCGGGAGCCGAGTGCCGATGACCTGGTGGACGTGCTTCGGGAGATCGCCGAGGACGACGCCCGGCCCACCGGGGCACGGCAGCAGGTGATGCTGGAGGCGTTGCGCTCCCTGTCCGGCCTGGTCGGCGGCACCGGCTCGGCGGTGCCGATCGCGCTGCGCAACAGGCTGCGGGCGCTGCCGCTGTGGACCGGCGCCGGGTGGACGAGGAAGCGCCCGGTCCACGCGGTGGACCACCCGGGCATCGCGCGCGCCCTCGCCGACCGGGTCCCGATCTGGCAACCGGGCGGTAAGGTAAGTCAGTTCACCGCCCTGTTGGGCCTGCTCAAGGTCACCCGGCTGGAAGCGGCCGGGGCGCAGGTCCTCGACCCGGACGGCGCGGTGCCTGATCCGGAGCTCACCCACGCGTACCGGCGGGCGGTCGCGGGGCTGCAGGACATCCTGGTGCGGGACGAGCCGGCTGCGGCGGACGCCTTCACCGGCTGGGGCTGGCTGCCCGAGCTGGAGGTGCGGATCCTGCCGGGGCTCCGCATCCGGCTCGACCTCGACGGCGGCGGGGATGCCTTCGAGGTACCGGTCGAGGCGCAGATCGACCGGGAGGCCAAGGCGCTGTTCGTGGCGAACCGTGAGGCACTGCGGACCACGCACGGCGGCGGCACGGCCGTGGCGAGCCTCTTCGACGGCGAGCGGACCCGGGTCGGTCACCGCTGGCGGGACTTCTGGGAGGCGGAGCTCCTCGACCGACCGCTCGGCGCGGAGCCGCTGGTGTCCGCGCGTCAGCAGGACCACGAGCAGGAGCAGCGGCTGCGCGAACTGCTGGCGCACCGCGAACGGCAGCTCCCTGCCTCGCCGTCGGTGCCCACGACGGCACGCCGGGCACCGGCCCCTGCGCTGCCGAGGCCCAGGAACGGCGCCGCCCCGGTGCCGCCCCCTGTGCCGCCGGTACCTGTGCCGGCCCCGGTTCCGGTCCCCGCACTGGCCCCGCCGACCGGCTCCCGCGAGCTGTACACCGTGGCCGAGTTGGCCCGCCGCCGACGGGAGGCCCGGCCTGCACTCTCGGAGGGCGTCCCCCGGCCCGGTGGTGTGACACAGCGGCGACGGGCGGCCTCGCTGCCAAAGTCCCGGCCTGGGGCGGGCGCGCCCCAGGAGCGGTCCGGGCCGCTCGGCTACGCCGACCGGGACAAGGAGAAGCTCGTCATCGAGCTGCTCGGCGAGGCCCTGCGGCAGGACGGGATCACCCTCGACGACCAGCGCGGCGTCCAGGGGTTCGGCGCGGACGCCATCGACTCGACCGGGCACTACTACGAGATCAAGAGTCACGGCGGGGCGTTGCCGGCCGAAGTCTCGCTCACCAGGCAGGAGTTCGTCCGGGCGCTGACCGAGGGGGACAACCTCTCCCTGGTCCTCGCCTCCCACCTGGAACGAGGGAAGGGCGACCCTACTCTGCGCATCGTGCGGGACCCGGTGCGCCACTTTGAGGTAGAGCCGGTCGCGGAGATCCGGCTCAAGGTGACACAGGAGGTGGCGGAGGGCGAACGCGAGCTGCGGTATCCCGACGGAGGGGCCTGAGTGGGGCGCAGCAGCAAGGGGGTGCGGTGGGCCAGCAGTGCCCGGGCTGCGCCGCCGTATCGCTCAAGTAATTTGTAACCCAAGACACTTGGTGGTCCGTCAGTGGCATGGCGAAGATGTGCGACCATCGGACCATCAGGTGCCGGGCTGCCCTGGCGATCGGTCGTCATTGCCCCTACCCGAGAGGTTTCCCGCCATGCGCAGGCCACTGGCCCAGGGCTCGCCGCTGCCCTCCTGTTCTCGGCTCCCTGTCAGCCACGGGCGCTGTCGGGGCCGACTCCGGCGTTTGCCCTCCCCCGCCGGTGGGGCAGGGCCTGAGCTCCCGCTACCTCTGCGTCCAGGCCCACGTGGCGGGCATCGGCTGGCAGGCCGACAAGCCCTGCCCCCGCGCGGTGGTGGGGCGGGCGATCGAGGCCCTGCGGTTCATCTCGTTCGGGATGAGCGGCCTCTGCGCGCGGGCCCACGTGGCCACCGTCGGCTGGCAGCTGTGGGTCTGCGTGCGGGACAACGTCACGCTGGAGGTCGGCACCACCGGCCAGTCGCTGGCGATCGAGGCGGTCGAGGTCCAGACCCAGAGCGGTTTGGTGGTGCTCAACATGACCGCGGATGACATCAAGGCCGGCCGGATCGTCCTGAAGGTGGGCTTTGCCGCAGTGCGCCGGGCCGAGTTCATCGTGCTGACCGTGACCGGCACGTC
This sequence comes from Kitasatospora sp. NPDC096204, assembly GCF_044763205.1. Classification (NCBI taxonomy): domain Bacteria; kingdom Bacillati; phylum Actinomycetota; class Actinomycetes; order Kitasatosporales; family Streptomycetaceae; genus Kitasatospora; species Kitasatospora sp. NPDC096204. Next base: position 16,400 of record NZ_JBIWFT010000044.1, on the reverse strand, counting down.
GGGTCGGGGCTGACGGCCGGAGGGCTCGGGCTGCTGGGGACGGCGACATCGTGGGGCGTGGTGTCCTCGTGGTGTTGCCGCCGACGGGCCAGGCCCGTTCGCTGGCGCAATCAGTGCCTTGGTCAGGTCCGGTTGGCTAACCGGGCGGTGAGGTCGTCATGGGGTGTGCGCCAGCTGGCCGGAGAGTTCCACGGTCTGCTGTTCCAGTGGGGTGAAGGTCTGTCCGGTGAACGGCTCGACCTCCATCGCGGCTTCCGCCGCTGAATCCCGCGCCGGACGGCAGGCTGGGGCGCGCAAGGTGCCTCCGCTCGCCGTTCGGGGCCGCCGGGGAAATGTCGGCCCGGCAAGGCAGGTCGGGTGACCGACCGGGCGGGCGGCTATGCGGCGATCGGTAGATCGTCGTCGCCCCGCGGGAGGGCACGGAGTTGGCCTGCCTGGGCTTGGTCGAGGGCTCGAGCGAGGGCGTTGACGGCCTGGTCGGCGGAGTCTTTGAGGAGATGGCCGTAGAGGTTGACGGTGATGGCGAGGTTGGAGTGGCGCAGGGTCTTGAGACGACGGCGAGGGGAGACCGGCGGCGATCATGATGCTGGCGGCGGTGTGGCGCAGGTCGTGCAGACCGATCTTGGGGAGGTCGAGTTCGGCGGTGCGTTTGCGGAGCTGGTCGAGGACCCACTGGGGGCGCAGCGGCTCGCCGTCCGGGCGGGCGAAGGCCCATCGAGCCGGCCGTCGGGGTGGGCGGCCATCTGGAGGGCGGCCTGGCGGTGGAGGGCGGCCATGACCCTCGGGGAGAGGCTGATCCAGGCGCGGCTCGACTCTGTCTTGGGCTCGCCGAGGTGGATCTTCCCGTTGTTCACGGCCGTCAGGGTCCAGCGGACGTAGAGCTTGCGGTCCATGAGGTACACGTCCGACCAGTGCAGGGCGAGGATCTCGCCGCGGCGCATGCCGGTGCCGAGCATGACCTCGAACAGGTCGGTGAGCCGGTCGGCGTAGTGCTCCGTGTTGTGCCGCAGGAACGCCGCGGCCTGGTCGGGGGTCCAGCAGACGCGTTCGGCGGCGTGGGGCTTGGCGGGTACGGAGTGCTGGGCCGGGTTGTAGCGAAGCCGCCACGTGCGCACCGCGTGGTTCAGGGCGTTGCGAAGCATCGCCACCGCGTGGTGGACGGTGGTGCGCCCGCGGCCGGCGGCGAGCTGCGCGTTCACCCAGGCGTCGATGTGCTTGGGCCGCAGATCGAGCAGCAGCATGCCGCCGGACGCCGGGACCAGGTCGCGCTCGATGCTCGCCCGGTAGCCCGTCCAGGTGTTGGGTGCCAGCGCCGGCCGCTTCGCCTCGAGCCACTCGTACAGGAACAGCCCGACCCGCAGCGTCCGGTCCTCGTACACACCCCGTGAGCGCCTCGGCAGGCCAATTAGTCTTCCGCTCTCCTATAACGGGCGCGGTCGTCCACGACGGAGGCGAGAACGACCACGTTGCGATGACACCTGTACACGAGCCGGTACCTGCCGACCCGCAGGCGGTGCAGTTCGGGGCGCCCCGGGAACTGCGCGGCGTCCACCCCGTTGAAGGTGGGGTTCCCGTCCCTGCTCAGTAGTGTCCGCAACAGCATGACCGCATCGTCCTTGGGGATGGCGAGAAGGGTGCGGCGGGCGCTTTCAGCGACGCGGAAGCGATGGTTCAGCCTCTTCCCGGCATCGTAGGGCGGGAAACTGTATGGCCACCGGTAAGCGAATTGATGGGGGCTCACGCCTGGCCGTCTCCCGTGACCCGGTGCCGCGAGAGAGTGCGCCTGCCCGCCGTGACGGGGCCGGTGGTGCGGAGCGCGGACTCGCCGAGCAGGTCGGCGAGGACGTCGACCATGTTGGAATTCGGGTCGTTGCGGTGCGCTTCCGCGTCGCGGACGGCCATCTCGTCGGTGGCATCGTTGAGGGCGTTGAAGTCGTGGATGGGAACGATGGCGGCGACTGCGCGGCCGTGGCGGTGGAGGATGGTCGGGATTCCGCTGGCTACTCGGTCGAGGAGCTCTGGAAGGTTATGCCCGAGGCCGTAGACGTTGAGGTGGTCATCCACCCCCGCGACGATCTCTAGCCGGTCCGGGTGCGCGCCCATTGTCACGGCGAGGAGGTCGGTAAGTTGCCGGTGTTCCTGCTGGACCATCTCCCACACTTCACCGACGCTGATGCGGTCGTCGCTCATGGTTTCGGTCGCTCCGCCCTGCGGCATGTCCGCGCCGCTCATGGCCTGCGGGATGCCCATGGCCCGTATTCGCGCCAGGACGTTTCGCTCGATCTCGCGGGCGAGGAGCGTCGGCGCGGTGAGGTGCTGGAGGATCCACCCCCGGCCGACGTGAGCCTGGATGCGTGAGCCCCCTCCGACGCCGAGCTTCAAGACGTTGTGAACCGCATGCTTGATGATGTACACGGGGCGCGCGCTCTGGAATGGCATCGCATCGGGCACAAGGTCTCCCAGTTGGTCTTTGCTGGCCTCGTAGGCGGCCCAGTTGTTCGCGTCGAGCTGCTCCTGGGTCAGGCCGCTCCCACGGTCGACCGGCTCGGTCCGGCGCCGGGCCTCAGCTTCTTCCTTTACCTGGTTGAGGCGCGCCTGCATCGCCGCGCGTCGCTCGGTCTTCATCGTCGTCCTGCTGACGGCACGGTCCATGGGGTGCTTCGCCAACTGCTCCTTGGCTCCTTCGTTCGATCGCGATGGGCAGTCGCTCCGGACAGGGGCGGCTGGAGATGACTGTATGTCAGGACTTCCCACGGACGGCCAGATTCGTTCCCCGTTGCACAGAGCCGGTGAGGAGTAGGTTGGTGCCACTAAATGAAACAACTCGGTTGTGAGGCTTCGCTGATGGCTGATGGTACGAGCTCCAGCTTCGCCTCGCCTGCTCTCTGCCACCGACCTGCGACGGCCCTCGGAGAAGCCAGCCGAACCAAACAAGCTCACCCCGGCACGAGTCCGGCACGGGTTCCGACACCTGCACGCCAGAACCTCAACGCCGGCCGCAGTCTTCGAAACCCACCCGACCCTGGCCGGGCGCCCGCCTGGCTCCACGAACGGCCGCCCCACCAACCAGTACGACGTGGCTGCTCCTGGTCGCCGGCGAGCCCTACCGCTGACCGGCTCACCACAAAGTCGGCACCAAACCACGCCGCACCGGATAAATCACAAGCTGACCGGAATGGCCCAGGGCGCTGCTCGTCGGCGCCGCGGGCCGTCGGCACTCGCGGATTCGGGCAGGTTCCGCCCGCGAGTGCAGGCCAGCAAGCAGCGGAATCACCCGTAGCGGTTCCAAAGTGCTTGGCCCGGTGGCCAGTTGCGATGTCCGGATCGATTCCCTAGCCGGACTGCGGTGTTGCCGAAAAATGGTGGGGGCGACACTCTCTGGCCATGGTCAACAGGTGCCGTGCCATGAAGAAGGACGGAAGGCTCTGCAAGAACCGGGTGCGCCAGGAGGGCCTGCGCTGCCACCAGCACCAAGGGCTCCCCGCGGGCCGCCGCCCGCTCGGCCCCACACCCCGACGAACCCCGGCCGGTTCACGCACCGCCACACCGAGGCCCCGCCGCACCGGAGCCCCTGCCGTCTCGCGCCGCACACCCGACCCACGCCCCGTCCCCGTCCCGCCCCAGCGCAGCCGGCCCGCAGTGCCGCCTCGGACCGTGCGCGTCGTGACCCGCGCCGAGACGGACAGCGCCGTCCGGGCATGCGCGCAACTCGTCGGCGGAGGCGGCGGCGACGTCATCGCCGCCCAGGCCGTCCGCTACGTGGCCCCAGAGACCTGGAGTGCCCTCGTCGAGCGGCACCGCGGCAAGGGCTGCGACGCGCTCGCCGCCTTCGCCCGCGCGCTGCTGGACGGCAAGAAGTCCCTGCACGGCGTGGTCGGCAGCCTCGTTGGCGCCCTGCTGGCCGCGATGGGCCGCCCCCGCATCGAGCAGGTTTTCGCCCAGGAACTCGCCAGCCGCGTACCGCTCCCGTTCGGGCACGACATCGCCCTCGCCGCCCGCGGCCTCCAGGCGGCCGGGATCTTCATCTGCTTCACCGACGGCGGCGCGATGGGCGACTGCGCCTGCCTGCGCGACCTCCTGCTCAACGAGGGCAAGGCCCAGCTCGACAACCTCCTTCAAGGAGCCCTGAACGACTGGAGCCAGCTACCTGGCCGCATGCAGCCGGAGACTGTCGCGCTTGAGGGAAGCTGATACGAATGCGTCAACACCATTCTGATGCAGGACATTTCGCCTGACGGAATGGGCGGTCGAGTGCAGGTTTCGCTGCTCGGATGGTGGAAGCAGAGCCGGTTGGGCACTGCCTGTCTGTGCTCCAGCGGCCGCTCCAGTCGGCGGCGTGCAGCTCGGCATCCGTCGGCCGCGACGTTCCGATAACGGATGTGATCAACCGGTTACGGGCTGCGCAATCCGTGTGGTAATTGTGGGAATCCTCCGCGCCATGGCCGTTTACAGTCGCGCGCGCGGTCGCTGGGACAGGAGGCGGCAGTGGTTGATCTGGTCGTGGCCGAGACCGCCGACGGACCTGACGAGACCGACGAGGAAGAGTTCGTCCATCCGATTTTCCGGATGGCGCCGAAGGAGGACAGCGGGTCCGACACGCTGCGCAACTACCGTTACCAGACCGAGGTCACTGCCCAGACGTGCATCGCCATGCTCACCGCAGGCAACATTGACTACGTCGTCTGCGAATGGCACGAGGACTACGTCGTCGCTTACACGGACGGCTCGGTCGAACTCGTCTCGGTCAAACACCGCGCGAAGAGTCGAACCCCGTGGAACCTGCAGGAGATCTGCAAGGACGGCGGCCTGGCCCATCTCTTCGACCGCTGGCGGGCTTGCGACGGTGCGGGCAACGTCAGGCTGCGCCTGGCCACGAACGCCGGCCTCGCCACAGGAAAGACCGGAGCAGCGGCGCTCGCCGCCATGTGCGGGCCCGACCCGAAGACCACCGTCGGGGTAGACGCAATGGCAGAGAAGGTCAGCCGGCACCTCCTCAAGATCCGCTTGCAGCAGCCCTACGCCACCATCCCCAAGGTCCCCGACGTATCCAAACTCGCCGACATCGCCATCCCGGCCGGCTTCACCGACACGGTCAAGGACTTCTTCGCGGTGCTCCACATAGACGCCGAGCTGCCATCCCGCGGAGATATCACCGACGTGAACCTGCAGAGGCTCCTACGACCGGCGGTCGAACTCCTGCAGCGCGAGAACGTGGACATCGAAGCCACCTACTTGGCGGTGGTCGAACGCATTGACAAGGCGAACCGCGACGAGAACGACCGCGCGCAGTACGCCGCCTACATCGCAGACCCAAGCAGGGTCCGCCACAACGTCCAAATCCAGCAGCGCATCGCCCGGCGCACGCTCTACCCAGGCACGATCCGCGACGAGTTCATCTCAAGCCGCGCAGCCGTGCCGACCTTCACCCGAGGGAAGACCCCGATCACAGCCCCGGGCGGGGCGAACCTGCGCAAGAAGCTCGCGCGCGGCGGAGTCCCTTCCGACCAGGCCGCCCACGCCGAACGTCTGCGCTCCGCCTGGTACACGACCTGGGAAGAACACCGATCAGGACTGGCAGGCGACACCACCGACCTGGCGAACGTGAGCCTCGAAGTGGTCGACGCTGCCTTCGCCAGTCGCGACCAGGCGGAGCACGAAGCGCTCGACGGGGCATCCTACGGCCGGCGCATGAACCAGCTCCTCACCCAGCACCTCCTGCCCGAGAACCTCTCGTCGTCCCTGGCGTTCCCGGTCAACGGACAACACCTGCGCGGACTGGCCTACGAACTCTGCGACCAGTGCGACTTCTACTTCTCCGAGCCGTTCGACCCCTCCGAGGAGGAGGCGTCGTGACAAGCCGAAGCGACGACCACGCAGCCGCCATCGCGAGAGTCAGGGACCGGGCCCGCCGACAGGAGATGCGCGAAGCCGGCTACCACGAGGCCCGCATCCTCCTGCTGATCGACAAGTTCACCACCGCGAAGAAGGGCTTGGACGGGCTTACCAAACTCGCCAAGCTCGACTTCCTGCTGCGATACCCCGCCATGCTCGACCGCCTTCTCACCGAGGACGACATCCACTGGCCGCAGGGAGCACAGCCCACCGCTTCCGAACGCCTCGCCGTCGAGAGCCGCATGACCCGATACAAGTACGGCCCCTGGGACCAGCGCTACTACAGCGTCCTCGGATCCCTCGCAGCCCGCGGCCTCATCACCTACAGCGGCGCGAACCGCGCGGAGTTCCGCATCACCGCCAACGGCGCGATCGCCGCCACCGCGCTGACGGCAACCGACGAATGGGCCGTGGTCGCCCAACGAATCGCCCTCCTGAAGCGGCACTTCAACAAGTCGGGGACAGCGTTGAAGACCCTCATCTACGACCGCCTGCCCGACGCGGTCGACAGGCCCTGGCGCACGGAGATCTGATGGCAACCCACCTCCGCTTCATCTCCCTGACCGTCACCACGGCCGACACCGAGAAGACCTACCGCTTCGACCAGCCGGCCACCGTCGTCAGCGGTGCCAGCGGCACCGGCAAGTCCAGCCTGCTCATGCTGCTCAAGTACGCCATCGGCGGCAAAGCCATGCTGACCCCCGCCGTCCGCAACCACGTCCACTCAGTACGGGCCGAGGTGGTCGTCGGCGAGCAGCACATGACCCTCAAGCGAACCATCAACGACAGCCGGACCGACCACGTCGACATCCTCGACCCCGAGACCCTCACGCTGCGCCGCACCCTCCCCATCCGCGACGCCGCCGGCGGAGAATCCCTCTCCGACCTGCTCCTGGAAGCGCTGAGATTCCCCCGCGAGAGCATCGCCACCACCCGCGAGGGGAAAGCCACCGAACGCGACCTCACCTTCGCCGACCTCTTCACATACGTCTACCGGGACGCCCGAGGGATCGACCAAGAGGTCATCGGACACCTCGACACCTGGTTCAAGTCCGCGCGCACCCACCTCTTCAAGCTGATGTTCGGACTGACCGACAGCACCGTGCTGGACCTAGGAAAACTCCTGGGCAAGCTCAAGGAGCAACTCAAGGCGAAGACAGCCGAATACGAGAGCGTCCAACGCTTCCTGGCCGCCACCGACCCCCGCACCGACGAGGAACTACGCGCCGAACTAGCCGACCTGCGCGACATGCTGCAGCGAGCCGACACAGCCCTCGCATCGCTGCGCCACGAACTGCAGGAAAGCAGTGCGGCCGACGCGGTCCTCCGCCAAGAACTCCGCACGGCGATCGAGGACGCGAGCAAGGCCACGCAGGAACTCCTGGCGGCCGAGGAATTCATCGAAGCCCGGGAAGCGGTCGTCGCTCAGATCGAGCTTGACCTCTCCCGCCTGGAACGCTCCGCCACCGCCATCGAGAAGCTCCTGCCCTTCCACTTCGTCGTCTGTCCCCGATGCATGCAGAGACTCGACGCACGACCGGTGCCGGAAGACCACTGCCTGGTGTGCTTGCAGCCCGACCCCGCCGACGACGACGTCGACCCGGCCGCGGTCCAGCAGACCCGCAACGCCTTGGAACAGCAACTCCAAGAGGCCCGTACCCTCCTGGCCGCCGACGCCGAGGTGCTGCGCACCGCCCGCGAACGCGCTCAGCAGGCCGAATTCCTCACGCACAGCCTGCGCCGGCAACTCGACGCGCAGACCCGGGGGATGGTGTCTCCGCACTTCGAGGCGATCGCCGATGCCAGCGCCCGCGGAGCCACCCTCAGAGCGAGCATCGACGCGGTGACCCAATTGCGTGACTCCTGGGCCAGAGCCCGTGCGATCGACCAGACCGTCCGCGACATCAAAGCCCGCCGCACCCGCGCCACCGCCGACCAAAAGGCCCGACTCGCGGAGCTCGCCGCACGCAAGGGGCTGGTCACCGATCTCAGCCGGAACTTCGACACCATGGTCGCCGAACTCCGCCCAGCCCCGTGGATCGAGTCCGCAACGATCGACCCAACGACCTACCTGCCACTGATCAACAATGGTTCATTCGAGACTCTCCAGGCAGACGGTGGCGGCATCGTGACATGTATCAACGTCGCGTACAGCCTCACGCTTCTGGAATTCGGCATCACCCACTCCGACGTCCTCGTCCCGTCCCTGCTGATCATCGACTCACCACGCAAGGCATCGGGAACCAACGAACAGGACCAAGAACGCGGCCGCCGCACCTACCGCCGCCTCCAAGCGATCGCTGAAACCTACGGCTCCCGAATCCAGCTGATCATCGCCGACAACGACTCCGCTCCCGTCCCCAGCAGCACCTTCGGAAAGATCGAACTCGACTACGGCAACCCGACGGTCCCCGGCGTCGCCCACCCCGGCCCCGGACACACCGGCCGCGCGGAGGACGAACGCGAAAGCTGACAGCGCAGATCTCCTCGACAGGCTCTCGGACAAACGCAGCCCGAACCGTTGCTGTCAGACGCGAGAGCCCTCCGCCTGCTGGCGGCTCAGGAGGGTCGTCGTGAGTTCGACGGTGGCGAGGTACCACCAGAAGATCCAGTCGAGGAACGCCGGATCGTAGTCCTCCTGCTGGGAGGCGTCCCTGTGGCGGATCTCGAACTTGTTGGCGATCACGAACAGGGCCCCGTCGTCCGGCTTTCCGAGTTCGCTGCGGATGAGGTCGCGCCGCTCCTCCAAGATGCCCGCGAGCACGATCACCGCGGAGCGCTTCTCCTCGATGGACGCGCCGCGGCTGCGGTAGAGGGCGATGGCGTGCGTGGTGCGCTGCTTGATGTCCGGATCCTCGACGGCGAGGGCACGGTGGACGAGGTCGGCGCGGGCGTCATCGGTGACCGCGACGAGCCGGCCCTGGTCCTCGCCCTCGTCGGCGAGGCGGTACTGAACGCCGGCGCCCGCGAGCAGGCGGTTCACGCGCCAGCGGTAGAGCACCCTGGCCGGGCCGACATGGAACTCGCGGTGGTGCCATCCGCATCCGTTCCAGGAGTGGAAGGTGCGATCCCGCGGCCGGGACACAAGATCGTGGAAAACCTCTACGAGGCCGAAGAAGGTGTCCTCGTCCCAGTCCTTCGGCTTGAGAGGCCACAACTGGCCGACTCCCAGCCGCTGCTCCAGGACCTCGGCCGGGTCAGGCAGTTGCTCGTCGACGTCGACGCACTCCTCGCCGAAGTGCTCGGCGAGGTAGCCGTTGCCGTGCAACTCCATGGCCAGCCGCGCGAAGCCCAATCGTACGGAAACCGGATCGGACGGCGCCGTCGGGGCGAGCTGCCCGTTGCGGTGCGGCCAGTAGGGACGGGGCTCCGCGAACTCGCGGATCTCATGCGCGCGACCGATCAGTTCACGCAACCACATCTGCTGGGTGAGCACCGGCGCCTGGCTCCATGGATCCGCGACTGCACCCCAGGGGTCGTCGGACTTCGGAGCCGTGGAAGGCAGGCTCTCGAAGTCCGAGCAGGCACTGGATCCCTGGAACGCCTCCGTGAGCAGCCATTCGGCCCGTGACACCCAGTCCCGCCGCCCGAGTGGCGCGATACGGCTGGCCTCGGCGACGAACAGGTCGACAGGCCAGACCAGTTCGTAACTGCTGAGATCTATCACGAGGACCCCTCCGTACCCGGGCTGCGGGGCGGCGTCCCATGCGCTGGCCCGCACCGGGAGGATACCGGCGGTCCCGGACAACACCGCAGGGATTTCCCGCACTTCCAGCAGCGCAGGGTCAGGCGGCCAGAGGGAGGACCTGTCCCGTATCGGTGGCGCCTTCGCTGCGTCTGTCCGCTTGGTCGAGTGCGCTGCTGAGTGCGGTGACGGCTTGGTCGGCGGAGTCCTTCAGGAGGTGTCCATAAAGGTCAACGGTGATGGCGAGGTTGGCGTGACGCAGAGTCTTGGAGACGACGGCGAGAGGGATGCCAGCGGCGATCATGATGCTGGCCGCGGTGTGCCGGATGTCATGAAGGCCGATCTTCGGCAGGTCGAGTTCGGCGCTGCGTTTGCGGAGCTGGTCGAGGACCCACTGGGGGCGCAGCGGCTCGCTGTCAGGGCGGGCGAAGACCAGGCCTTCCAGCCGTCCGTCGGGGTGTGCCGCCATCTGTAGGTCCGCTTGGCGGTGGAGGGCGGCCATGACTCTGGCGGAGAGGCTGACCCAGGCGCGACTGGCTTCGGTCTTGGGCTCGCCGAGGTGGATCTTGCCGTTGTCGATGGCGGTCAGGGTCCAGCGGACGTAGAGCTGGCGGTCCATGAGGTGCACGTCGGACCAGTGCAGGGCGAGGATCTCACCGCGGCGCATGCCGGTGCCGAGCATGACCTCGAACAGGTCGGTGACCCGGTCGGCGTAGTGCTCGGCGTTGTGGCGGAGGAACGCTGCGGCCTGGTCCGGAGTCCAGCAGGTGCGCACCGCAGCGCGGGGCTTGGGCGGGACGGAGTGCTTGGCCGGGTTGTAGCGCAGCCGCCACGTGCGCACCGCATGGTTCAGGGCGTTGCGCAGCATCGCCACCGCGTGGTGAACGGTGGCGCGCCCGCGGCCGGCGGCGAGCTGGGTGCTTACCCAGGTGTCGATGTGCTTGGGGCGGAGGTCGAGGAGCAGCATGCTGCCGAACGCGGGGACGAGGTCGCGCTCGATGCACGCCCGGTAGCCCGCCCAGGTGTTGGGTGCCAGCGCCGGGCGCTTCGACTCCAGCCACTCGTACAGGAACAACCCGACCCCCAGCCTACGGTCCTCGTACACACCCCGGTATTCGGCATCCAGCACCCGCGCCATCTCCCGGGCCGCCTCCGCCCGACTCGCGAACCCGCCCCGCCGCCGAGTCCGGCGCTTGCCGTCCTCCCGTGCCAGGTCCACCGCGTACGTCCACCGGCCATGCGCGGGGTCGGCGGCCAGCCGCGGACACCACGAACCCAACTGCTTCCCGCTGGTGCCGTCCTTGCACCCGCACCTGCGGTACACCCTGCCCCGCTTGGGACGCTGTGCCATGTGCTCCTCCTCGAACCAAGTGGTGATGTCGTGTCCAGAGTTGCCGGAGTGGTGGGTGTGGCGGCAGAGCGTGCGGGGCGGGGCGTGGAGCACGGCAAGATCGACCGGCCGGGACACGCGCTGGTGACACGCCGCGAGGGTGATCACGGAGCACGTTCGGCGGGTAGAGCAGCTTGATCGCGCAGCATCGGCCCGCACCTGGTCGCTGCCGGGAGGAGTGACCACGGCCCGGGAGGAGGCGGTCTGCCGGTCGGCCGTGGGTTGTTGGGCTCGTACAACCCGGAGCGCACGGGGTGCGTGGCGCCGAGCCTCGGACCGGTCCTCGGAGTGAGCGTTGGCGGGCGCCGGGAATTCCTGCGAGGCCACACGGAATTGGTGAGAGTGGGAATTCTGGTGACCATTCTCTGGCTGGCGTTCGGCCTAGGCCAGATCGATTTCTCCCGGGACTCCTTGGCTTCTGTCCGGTGGCTCTTTGGGGGATCCGCCGGAATCACTGGATTGATGGCCGGAGTGGCGTTACCCTGGAGACATGAACGCCACCCGGACCCTCCGTCAAGCCCCCGACCTGGGGACCAGCTGGGGACCACACGTCATGCGCGCTGCCGCACGAGGTGCGCGAAACATGCTCATCTGCACACGCACGACGTGTGTGCGAGCGCATTTCGGGTAGGAATGGGGAAACCCTTCCTGACTGGGGGTCAAGGGGTCGCAGGTTCAAATCCTGTCGTCCCGACGGTAACGTCGCAGGTCAGAGGCGGTTTTCCTGGAAACAGGAAGGCCGCCTCTGGCGGTTTTCGGACATGGCGAATCGGGATATTTCGGGCATCGGGTCAAGCGGGGTTGCCGTGATCCGAAGGTTGCGTCGGATAGCTGCCGTTGAATCCGTCGAACTCTGCGCAATCCGCGGTCGAATTCTAAGGTTGGCTGATTGCTGGCGCGCTTGACCGGCGCTCGGCGGTGCTGGTGCCTCAACTTCCCTTTCTCGTGGGGCTGTTGACGTCTCGTGGGCTGGTCTCCGGTTTTGTGGATTTTCGCCCCGCATCCGATTTGCCCGAGTTTTCGGCCACTCTAAGTAGTCGAGATGGCTTCGTGATGATCAGCTCTAGTGTGTCTCATCGTGTGAACTCGGCTCCACGGTGCGGTAGTTGGCGGTCTGTGACGGGCCATCAGCGGATAGTCTCGCGTTTGATTCGTTATGTTGGCGCCGGTCGATGTCCGGGCAGCCTGGTGGCTCGGTGTCACCACCTTCGGGGGATGCGTCCGGTTCGGCGGAGTTGTTCGGTGAGGTGGTGGGTGAGTTTCTCGCCGGCTTCGGTGATGGTGCGGAGGTCGGGGTGTAGGTAGCGCAGGGTGGTGTCGAAGTCCTGGTGGCCGGCGATTTCCTGGAGGATGTGCGGGGGGATTCCTGCGTCGGCCATCCAGGTGAGGCCGGTGTGGCGGAGGTCGTGTCGGCGCAGGTGTGGGTGGCCGAGCGTGTGGACGACGTCGTCCCAGTGGGTGGCGTCGCGTAGGACGGCGGTGGCTATGCGGCCGCCGCGGGGGCCGGTGTAGAGGCGGGCGTGGGGGTCGCCGCGGGTGGCGTGGAGGCGGCGGAGGATCTGCGGGCGCAGGGGTTCGATGATCGGGATGTGGCGGGTGTGCCCGCCCTTGGGGGGCTTGTCGACGAGTCCGCCGGGGCCGGGGGTGGTCTGGTGGCGGCAGGTGAGGATCCACTGTCCGGTGTCGACGTCCTCGGCGCGGACGCCGGAGACCTCGCCGATGCGGGTGGCGGTGCAGGCGCTGTGGACGACTGCGTCGCCCCAGCCGCGGTAGTGGTTGTAGGAGGCGTCGACGAGGGCGTCGGCGAGTTCGGTGAGGGCGTTCCAATCGCGCAGGGCGAGGTCGCGGGGTTCGAGGAGTTCGTCCTCGGCCTGGTGCAGTTCGTGCTGCCAGCCGGTGACGCGGGTCGGCTCGTTCGCGATCAGTCCGTCGGCGACGGCCTGGCGCAGGACGCGGTGGAGCATGGCGAGGGTGTTCTTGATCGTGGATCGGCTGCAGCCGTCGGCGATCCACGCGAACACGGCGTCCTGGATCAGGCCGGTGGTGAGCAGGTCAATGGGCAGGTGGCCGAGGTCCGGGAGGATCCGCAGGCGCAGGCCGGCGAGGTAGGGGGCGTGGGTGGTGCTCTCCAGCCCGGCCAGGATCACCGGCAGGCGCCGCTCGACGTAGTCGGTGAGTGTCATCGATGCGAGGTGGGGGAGGACGGGGCTTCCGGTGGCGTCGGCCAGCACGGTCAGCCACTGCGTGACGAGAGTCGGGTCGAGCCCGTTGTGGACGGCGGTGTTCAGAAACGCGGCCCACGCCTGGGTCTGGGCCGGGACGGCATCGCCGCCGGTGCGGTGAAGGGGCGCGTCTGTGGCGTTGGGGTGGAGGGCGGCCGGAAGCGTCGTCGAGCCGGGGGCCGATGCGGTCCACGCGTAGGGTTCGGCGCCGTGTGATCGTTTCGGGGTCTTGCGTGAGATGTTCATGGTTCAGGGCTACGTGATTGGTGGACGTGACATCGCGGGCCCTTGTGTCGGACGATCATCGTGCCGCGCCCGCCGTTGTGAGCGCGGCACGTGGGTCCAGCAGGCGGTGCCCTGTCGGTGCTGCAGCAGTCGGCGCGGATGCGGGTGGGAATTGGTGCGGCTGTGACGCTGGTGCGGTGAAGGATGGTCGCAGCATTCTCTCTTGGGCATCGGGCTTTCCGGTTGCGCCGAGCTTGACCACCAGGTCGTAATGCCAGTTGGCCGCGACCGGTGGTTCCCGCCCGTCCCCGGGCGCCGCCGTGGTGCTCGGCGGGGTGAGGTGCTGGCCAGTTGGGCGTGCTCGCCGTCGGATCTGCCCCGAAGACGAAGGCGGGCCCTGCCCCGGCCGGCCTCGGCGGGGAGTGTCTCTGCGTGGCCCTTGCCGGACGGCTTACGTGCCGCTGCAACCGTCACCGGCCAGCCTTGACTTGATGACGCCGTCATGGTGTCATCGCGTCATGCTCTACGCTGTGCCCGCCCTGCGGGATATCGACCAGTCCGTTCTCGCGGAGATCGACGAGATGCGGGACCGGCTGCGCCTGCACCTGCGCGCTCCGCGCCGGAGGGAGGGTCAGTTGCGGCGCAACCTCACAGCGCGGGCGATCGCCGGTTCGAACACGATCGAGGGCTACGCGGCGAGTGTGTCGGATGTCGAGGACATCATGGTCGGTGAGGCGCCGATCGACGCGAGCGACACCGTCGCGGCCGAGATCGAGGGCTACCGGCAGGCGATGACCTACATCCAGCGCCTGGCCGAGGCCGGTGACGACTTCGCCTACAGCAAGGGCCTGCTCAACTCGCTGCACTTCATGATGCAGGGGCACCACCTGCTCAAGCGGCCCGGCTGGTGGCGAAGCGGGCCGGTGTACGTAACCTCCGCCGAAGATCCGACGATCGCCGCCTACACCGCCCCCGATGCACAGCAATTGCCGGAGTTGACTGGAGAGTTGGTCGACTGGTTGAACTCGGGTGACCTCGATGCGCCCGGTCTGGTGCGGGCGTCGATGGCGCACCTGAACTTGGTGTCGATCCATCCGTGGTCGGACGGCAACGGCCGGATGTCGCGCGCCTTGCACACTCTGGTCCTGGCCCGCGAAGGCGTCATGGCGCCGGAGTTCTCCAGCATCGAGGAATGGCTCGGCCGGGCGCGCAACACCTACCGCTACTACGACATCCTTGCCGAAGTCGGCGGCCCGGTTTGGACTCCCGACCGGGACACCCTGCCCTGGGTCCGGTTCTGCCTGCGTGCCCACCACCAGCAGGCCCAGACCGTCGAACGCCAGGTCACCACCACCCGCGAGGTCTGGTCCGCCCTCGACGAAGCAGTCGAGCGCCAGGGCTGGCCGGACCGCATGCTCTACGCCCTCTACCCGGCCGCCATGGGCAACCGCGTCCGCCGCGCTACCTACCAGGCCGATGCGGACCTGAGCGAGCAGCAGGCCCAGCGTGACATCCGCGAAATCGTCCGCGCCGGCTGGCTCGCCGCCAAGGGCGAGGCCCAGGGCCGCTACTACACCGCCGGCCCGGACCTGCCCGAGGACATCACGCGCGGGGTCCGCGAACCCCGACCGCTGCGGGACCCGTACGCAGGCCACTGAACGGAGCCGCTTTCCGGACGCGATCTGCAGCCGTGTGCCGTGAGTTGCCTTCGGAGTGCATGAATCGGGAGGTCGCCCAGCGCCTCGGCCCTTGTTCCGCCACTGCTCCCGCGGCCTCCTGCCCGCTGAGCCGTGGATCTGGACGTGATTCTCCAGCGATCGCTGCTTCGCCACCTCTGTTTTCACTCGACATGCCGTCAAATTGCCTGGCCGGAGCCGCGGATGGCGCTGACCGAATCACCCCTGCGCGAAACGGCGATGTTGGCCGGGAGGATGCCGAGCCGTCACTTTCTGCCAATGGTCAACAGGTGCCGTGCCATGAAGCCGGACAAGAAGCTCTGCAGGAACCCGGTGCGGCAGGAGGGCTTCCGCTGCCACCTGCACCAGGGGCTTCCCGGTGGCCAGCGTTCGCCCGGGCCTTCGCCCCGGCGAACGACCGCTGCCTCGCGAACGGTCACTCCCCCGGCGCGGCCCCCACGCACCATTGCCCCCGCTCGTCGCACCTCGGCCACGCGGCCCAGGCCTGCTCCGCGCCCTGCCGGGATTCCGCCTCAGCGCGGCGGGCTGCCGTCGTCGCCCCGGACCCCGCACCTCGTGAGCCGTGCGGAGACGGAGAGCGCCGTCCGGTCCTGCGCCCAACTCGTCGGCGGGGGCGGTAGCGAGGTCATTGCCGCACAAGCCGTCCGGTACGTGGCCCCGGACACCTGGAACGCCCTCGTCGAACGGCACCGCGGCAAGGGCTGCGACGCACTGGCCACCCTCGCCCGCGCCTTGCTGGACGGCAAGAAGTCGTTGCACACCCTGTTCGGCAGCCTGGTCGGCGCCGTGCTGGCCGCCCTGGGCCGTCCCCGGATCGAGCAACTCTTTGCCTAGGAACTCGCCAGCCGCGTACCGCTGCCGTTCGGCCACGAGATCGCCGTCGCCGCCCGAGGCCTCCAGGCGGCCGGTATCTTCATTTGCTTCACCGACGGCGGCTCGATGAACGATTGCGCCTGCCTGCGGGATCTCCTGGTGAACGAGGGCAAGGCCCAATTCGAGAACCTGCTCCATGCCGCCCTGCACGACTGGAGCGAACTCCCCGCCCGCATGAAGGCCGAGACCACCACACCCGGCTTGCGCTGACCCGTCGCCCGGCTGCAGCGCCGGCCGCACGGCACCGCCTACCGTCCTCCGCCGACACCGCGACGTCGGACTGGGCGGCAACGAAGTCCATTCTCGGCGTCGGGTGAAAACTGGTTCTGGATCACTTTCCGTGCCAGAGCCACAGAGCGTCACCACAACCGCGATCATGAACGGTCGTGGCTGACGACCTCCTCCAAGACCTCTGG